>NZ_JABWRA010000002.1:0-238137 GCF_014268705.1 Pseudomonas sp. SWRI179
GGGCGGGGTGAAGCAAACATCTGGAAAGCAGGCGATCGACTTGCCCGCCGCCGACTTGCAGGAAACTTCCATATTGTTGGCGTAGACCTCATTCGCCATTACGCAGCCCTCACAGTCTGGTAACTGAGCAATGCGACGGCGCGTTCGCCGGCGTCGTTGCCGAGGTGATAGAAGATATTCGGACCTTCACCGTAGCCCTTGCGGCTGGCGGCCAACGCCACGGCGAGCATGGCCGGGCCGATGGCGGCGCCGACTTCGCCGATGCAGTCGGCCGGGTGCCAGAGGTGGAAGAATTCCTTGCGCACGCGCAGGGTCCGGCTCAGGGCCAGGGAGGCCTCCTTGAAGTAGTACTGTTCGCCGGAGATGTCGGTAAGCCGATAATCCATTTGCTCCAACCCGCAGCCGGCCTCGCTCAGGGCCGCTCGTACGGCTTGGGTCAGGCCTTCGGCGCGCAGGGGAATGTCTTCGGCCTCCACGGTGGCCTTCTCCATACCGAACCCCAGGCCGATGCAGGCCAGTTGCGGTGTTGCGCTGGCAACCGGAGCGGCCAGTACCACCGCCGCAGCACCTTCGCCGGGAATAAAACCGTTGGAGTTCTCGCTGGTCAGCAGGCGTTCGCGTTCTTCGAAGGCGGCCAGGGTCGGCCCGCACAGGAAGGAATCGACGCCGGCGATCAGCACGTGGCGATGGCCGCCCTGGTAGATCAGCGTGCGCGCGTCAAGCAGGGCCACCGCAGCGCTGACCCGTCCACGGGCGATGATGTTGGAACTGGGATGAAAGCGCAGGCCCAGTTCAGCTTCGATGTCCTGCAACAGTGTTCGATCCAGGCCATCCAGGCGGCCGGGGCGTTCGGTTTCGGCCACGCCCAGCAGCAACGGGGTCTTTTGCGCGTCGACCCCGGGAGTGCTCTGTAACGCCTCGGCGATGGCGCGGGCGGCCATCTTGATCAGCTTGGTGCGGCCGCGCCAGGGCTGTTCCAGAGGGACGCTGGCCGCGATCAGCCATTCGCCACCTTGGTCGATGAAACGGGTTTCCTGGAAGTTGTCGATGGCGCAGCGGATCGCCGCGCAGCTCGCGGGTGCGCTGAGGCCAACGGCGCTGACCATGCCGGAGCCGATGATGCAAAGTGCGGTCATCCGTCCGTCTCCTCGGGGGCGCGCCTGGCTTTTACCAGGGAGGAGAGCGACGGGTAATAATCCTTGCCCAGTTCACGGGCGCGCCACCAGCCCCTGGACATCGTGCCGACCAGCACCTGAGCGATCTCGAACAGGTTGCGCCGTAGCGGACGGGAAACACGCCAGGTCAACTGCACCTGGAGAGCGTCTGTGTCGATCAGCAGGGTGTCGATCACCGCCTGCACAGTCTCATGCCCGCCTTTTTTCAGAAAGAAGGTCACCGGCACGTCCATTTCGGGGACGCGAAAGCTCGCGCGCTCCCGGGGCGTGAGGTTGAGCAGTAGCACCTCCTCGCCGCCACGCAGGTAGGGAATCTGCTGATCGTCAGGGGCCGCCTGAAAGTAGCGGCTGTCGAAATCCTGCGGCAGAAATGGAAAGCAGTCGGCCAGCCAGGCATCGTCGTAAGTACCGGCGAAACGGGCGCGTTGCGGCCAGCTGCGACCCAGGGGGCCGAGAGCCATGGGGCGGAAGTCGCCGGAGGGGCTGTCGATCGGCTTGCCCAGTTCCTCCGTATTCGGCATTGGCTTGTAAGCGACTTCAGCACTGTCGATGCTGCCTGGGAACCAACCGCAACCGCTTGGGTTGTCCGGGTAGCAATGACGCATCTCCGGATTCTTGGCCATGGGATGGGAACCTCCGTAGGCCTGGGCATAGGAGATGTCCTGCTCGGTAAACGGCTGCGGTAAACCGGGTGAAACCCCCAATAGCCCCGGTTGCCATTGTCGCGGGCCGAGGACGGAAAAGGCCTTGCTCATTTGACCGATGCGAATGCCTGCGGCCAACTGCGTCACGGGCCGCCCGCCCGGGGCGTAGGCCTTGCCGCGTACCAGCACATCGCAGAACGGCTTGATCGGGGCGAAGTCCATTTCCTGCAGTGGGGCGCTGAGCCCCGGCTCGCCGAAGAAAATATCGGCCATCAGCAGCGGTTGCTGGGTGTCGGCGAGGGTTGCCGCACGGCCGTCCAGCGGCAAATTGAAAGTGCCTTTGGCCACGATCACCAGGGATTCACGGCCATTGGGCTCCAGGCCTTGGGTGTAGGCAGCAAGCAGTTTGCTGGCGTTGAGCAGCTCCATGAGTCGACTACCTGTCTAGTTGATCTGTACCGAACCGCCCTTGATGCGGTTGACCCCGCTGGAGCGGCTCGACAGATAAGCGCCCTGGATGATCACTTTGCCCGCGCGGGTCAGGGTGATGCTGGCCTTGCCACAGCGCAGGACGATTTCCCGCTCGGCGGTGAACTCCAGACGCTCACCGTCCATGTGGGCAACCGCGGGTATCGCGGTCGCCAACAGGCGCTGGATACGACCGATCACCAGCGGCCGGGCCGGGTCGCCGGCCTCGAACATCAGGGCGACCTGGGCGCCGATGTCTTCACGGGAGAGCGGCGTGGTGGTGCGCGCGGCGAGGCCGATTTCGCCGGGGCAGCCCGGGAAGGCCACCACCGGCGCATCTGCACTGGGCACATCCAGCAGCACCCCGATCACGACGCCATCCACGCGGGCGGGGGTGGCGGTAGAGGCAGCGGGTAAATGATATTCAACGGTCATGGCGCCCACTCCGTGGCTAGTTCTGCAGGATTTTCTGGCCTTTGACGACAACGTTCTTGTTCGCCTTGATGTTGATGGCGCCGGAGCCGTCGAGGGTAATGTTCTTGCCGCTGATCACAATGGTGCCGTCCTTCTTCAGGGTGATGCTGGCCGCGCCCGTGGTCAGGCTGATGGAGTCGCCAGCGGTGAGGGCGAAGTGCTTGCCGACATCCAGGGTGTCGTTCTGCTTGATGTTGGTGCTGCGGTTCTGGGTGACGTCGCGGGATTCGTTCTGGCCGATCTGGGTGCTCTGGTTGCCGTTGATCTCGATCCCTTCGTTGCCCTGGACCGTTTCGTTACGGTTGCCCTTGATGCCGATCGTTTCGTTGCCGCCCACGTCCTCGGTGCGGTTGCTGACGATGGTGATCGTCTCGTTGGCACCGACCTTTTCCGTGCGGTCCGCGCCGATGGTGATGGTCTCGTTGCTGCCCACGTTCTCGGTGCGATTGGCGCCGATAGTGATTTTCTCGTCGCTGCCGACATCCTCGGTACGGTTCACGCCAATAGAGATGGTTTCGTTATTGCCGACCTTTTCCTTGCGATCCACCCCGATGGTGATGGTTTCGTTGTTATCGACGGTTTCGGTGCGGTCGTGCTTGACGTGCACGGTCTCGTCGTTGTCGATGGTCTTGCGGCGGTCGTGGCCGACCCAGTGGGTTTCGTCGTTCTCGACTTCGATGTCCTGGTTCTTCTCGGCGTGGATAAACAGCTGTTCGGCGCCTTTTTTATCCTCCATGCGGATTTCATTGAAGTTCGCCGGTGAGCCGCCCTTGCTTGAACGGCTTTTCGTCCCGCTTTGGGTGGCATTGGCGGGCAGCGCGTAGGGCACGGTCTGTTCGGCGTTGTAGACACGGCCGGTGATGATCGGTCGATCCGGATCGCCTTCGAGGAAACTGACGATGACTTCCTGGCCGATCCGCGGAAGCTGCACGGAGCCCCAGTTCTTGCCGGCCCAGGCCTGGGACACGCGAATCCAGCAGGAGCTGTTTTCATTGGACTGGTCATGACGATCCCAATGAAAGTGCACTTTGACCCGGCCATATTGATCGGTCCAGATCTCCTCGCCACTGGGCCCCACCACCACGGCAGTCTGCGGCCCACGGACGATGGGCATCGGCGTGAGGGGCAGAGGGCGGAAGGTCTGGTTGGCATCCATGCAGTCCAGCTCGCTGACGAACTGTTCGGCGACCTCCGACTGCCCGCTTTCGTAGGCGTCCTGACGAATCTGATAACGGGCGATCACCACCAGGTACTCGCGGTTCTGATCCTCGCGGTCGTAACCCGTCAGCGTGAACAGATGACCGCAACCGATCCCGCGGGCGCGGCCACGCAATTGCACACGCTCGAACTGGCTGTGAATGGCTTCGATGCGGGTCCGCGCGTAGTGATCGCCATCGTTGCTCTGGACGTATTCACCCGGGTAGTCGTAGAGCGGGTAGTCGGCGTTGGTGTGGTTGCGTGGCACGCTGGAACGCACCTCAAGGCTGGCGCGTGGGCGCAGGAAGTCATAGTCGTTCAGCGCCAGCGAGCCGGGCTGTACTTCCCGCGCCAGTTGCCAGTCGTAGAAATGATCGCGCTCGCGCATTTGCCGATCGGGGGGGTAGAAGGGCACCGAGGCATAGTCCGCCGCCGTGGAATGAGCGCCATAGGCATCGGCGAGGACCAGCACGTGACGGCCCTTTTCATGGCGAAAGTAGTAATAGATGCCTTCCTGCTCCATCAGCCGACTGACGAAGTCGAAGCTGGTTTCGCGGTACTGCACGCAATACTCCCACTCGCGGTAGCTGCCGCTCAGGCTGTCTTCGAAATCGGAAAAGCCGAGGTCGCGGAACACCTGCTTGATGATGTCCGGCACCGTCTTGTTCTGGAAAATCCGGCAATCGGAGGTGCGCGTGAGCAGCCAGAACCAGGGGCGCAGGCTGACGCGGTAGCCGGCGAACTGACCGTGCCCGGTCAACTGCCGGCAACTACAGACGATGCCGTGGAAGTAGCGTTTGCCGCCGTCATACAGCTCCAGGGTCAGGCCCATCGGCTTGCCCAGCAATTGATCGAACGTGATCGCCCGATCTTCGGAGGTCAGGTCCAATTCGTAGTGAAACAACCGCCCCAGTTCTTCGCTGCCTTCCATGCCCTGCAGCACCAGGACATCGCCGCCGAGCGGACTGTCGACCTGCACCAGACGGCTGTTTTGCGTGATTGCCATGAACGACTTCCTTTGGCGCTTGTTTGGGTGTCAGTGGGCCGTTGCAAGGAAGGTGGCGTCGTAAGGGTCGTCGCCAGAGGAGATGCCAGGGGAAATTGAATCCAACGATTGCTGTACATCCACCACAGGGGTGATCTCCTTATCGGTCTTGCGGTTTTCAATCAATGTGAACGTACGAGCGGATCCGTATCCTGCGGATGAACGTTTGTCCGGCGCCGCTTGATGGCGCCTCTGAGCCGTTGGGTAACGTTCCGGCGTCAACCAGATTGGCAGTTGATGGGGTCAAGATAGGTGACTCGAAGATCGTTTGCTTAGTTTCATTCGCTATAGATTAGATTCCTAAATCGAATAACGGTGAAACGGGGATCAGCATGGCGATCCGCGCTATGCCTTTGTAAAACCTGGCTCCCAACCGATTGCGCGCGTCTTGATGTATCGCTTCTACGTGTACCTTCGTTAGGATCAGGCACGTTTCAGTGTGCTATCGTATTCAAAGGTAATACCTATTGATATTGGAGGGCCGTTATGGCGACGTCGATCAAAATCGATGAAGATCTGAAATATCGCATCCAGCAGTTGGCGAATGCGCGGCAGCGCTCGGCCCATTGGATCATGCGAGAAGCCCTTTCTCAGTATGTGGTACGGGAGGAAGCGCGGGAAAATTTCAAGCAGGAAGCGTTGGCTTCGTGGAAGGCCTACCAGGAAACGGGCCTGCACCTGACCGGGGCGGAGACTCGAGACTGGCTTAAAACGTGGGGAACCGAGGAAGAGTCGGAGCTTCCTGCATGCCACGATTGATTGTGACTGCAGGGGCGGCTGAGGGGCTGGAGCGTTGTCGTCGTTTCCTGTTGGAAAAAGACGTACAGGTGACGCGCAGGGCGGCTCAAGTCATCGAGCAGCAGTTGATGCGCCTGGAAACCGACCCTCACATAGGTCGCCCCCTCGCCGAGTCACCCGAACTACGAGAGTTGATCATTACTTTTGGTGATGCGGGCTACGTCGCGCTTTACCGTTTTGTTCCCGCAGAAGAAAACGTGTACGTATTGGCGTTCCGACACCAAAAGGAAGCGGGTTACTGATGAGACACAAAGTCATCCCCGAAGGCTGCTCAGTTTCGCAAGCCTGTCCGGGTGATACTCAGTCCTCGAACCCTTTCTGACAAAAATGTCAGGAAGCCGTCAGCCTCCAGACACCTTCACTGCCTAGACTCACTGGGTTGCCTTGCTTCCGTAGAGGAGTCACCTGATGCGCCTGCTCATTGTCGAGGATGAAGAAAAAACCTCCTCCTACGTCCATCGTGGCTTGACCGAGCTCGGCTACATCGTCGACGTTGCCACCAATGGCATCGATGGCCTGCATTACGCGCTGGAATGGGATTACGACGTGGTGGTCCTGGATGTGATGCTGCCGGGCAAGGACGGCTACGACGTGCTGCAAGGGCTGCGCCTGCACAAGAAAACCCCGGTCATCATGTTGTCCGCCAGGGGAACCGTGGATGACCGTATTCGAGGGCTGCGCGAGGGCGCCGATGATTACCTGGGCAAACCATTTTCATTTGCCGAACTGGTCGCGCGCGTCCAGGCCTTGATCCGTCGCCGCGCCGGTGACACGGCCGACCTGACGCATTTGCGCATCGACGACCTGGAGGTCGACCTGCAAGCACGCAAGGTGACCCGGGGTGGGCTGAGGCTGGACCTGACGGCCAAGGAGTTCTGTCTGTTGAGCCTGTTGGCGCGACATCAGGGCGAAATTTTGTCCAAGTTGATGATTGCCGAGCAGGTCTGGGACATGAATTTCGACAGCGACGCCAATGTGGTGGAGGTCGCGATCAAGCGCGTGCGCGCCAAGGTGGACGCGCCGTATCCGCGCAAGCTGCTGCATACCGTCCGCGGCATGGGGTATGTGCTGGAAAGCCGGGAAGAGCCTGGCAGGCAAAGCGGTGCGTCGTGATGAAGATTTCCATCGCCAAGCGGCTGGCCCTGATGTTCGCCCTCGCTGTCCTGCTGATCATGTCGATCAGCGCGACACTGCTGCGTTCGTCCTTGAAGCAATCGCTCGATGAACAGATGCAGAACGAACTGGTCCTGCGCCATTCGGTGCTTGACCCGGTGCTGGCGAAATACGATTCGCCGACGTTCTGGGTCGGCTTGCGTCAGAAGCTCGACGGCCTGACGCCCGCGGATGAACGGGTCCGTTATTGGATTCTGGTGGATAACCCGGCCTTCAGCTATGGCGGGCCGATGCCGGACGGCCAGGATTGGTCCAAGCGCGCCGATGGACTCTTCAGCCTCCAATTGCCTGGGCGAGAGCGTGAGTGCCCCATGATGGTTTTGCTCAAGACTATTCCCGCCATGGGCAATCGCCCGGAACTGCGCTTCATCGTGGGATTGGACTCGACGCCGTTCAGGAAGACCCTGAACCATTTCACCAAGATACTGATCCTGACTTCGGCGTTGGGCATCGGCCTGGTTGCGCTGCTCGGTTACTGGATCGCGCGTTTCGGCCTCGGGCCGGTCCGGCGCTTGAGCCGTCAGGCCAATAGCCTGCCGCCGGGGGATTCGAAGCAGCGGCTGGACACTGAGGCGTTGCCCGCGGAATTGCAGGAATTGGCGGTGTCGTTCAACGGCGCCCTGGCGCGCCAGGAAACGGCATGGTGTCAGCTCGAAGGGTTCAACGCCAATGTCGCCCACGAGTTGCGCACACCCCTGACCAACCTGATCGGCCAGACCCAGGTGGCCTTGGCCCATGGACGAGATGTGGGTGAGCTCCAAGACCTGCTGCAATCGAACCTCGAAGAGCTGGAACGGATGGGCGGCATCGTCAACGACATGCTGTTCCTCGCCGGGGCGGAAAGCGGGCAGCGGGCCACCGAACTCAGTGATGTCTCGTTGTATGAAGAGGCGTCGAAGACGGTGGAGTACCTGGAGCCGGTGCTGCACGACAAACAACTGAGCGTGGAGATCCACGGCGACATGCGCGTGTGCATCGACCGACGCCTTTTTCACCGTTCCCTGGCCAATCTGATACAGAACGCGGCGCGCTACGCGGTGCCGACCAGCATCATCACCGTGAGCCTGGTCAGCCACGGCATGCAGGTCGAGGTGAGCGTTTCCAATGCCGGGGAGCCTATCGACACGGTGCACCTGGAGCGTTTGTTCGAGCGTTTCTATCGCGCCGACGCCGCCCGGGCGCGAAGTGATGCGCATCATGGCCTGGGCCTTTCCATCGTGCGAGCGGTGGCGTCCATGCACGGCGGGCGTGTGTTCGCCCATAGCGAAAATGGCTTCAATACCTTCGGCTTTTCCTTGATGAACCAGGCGGCGCCTTAGTCGTCGCCCCCCGCGAATAAAAGCCCGCCCGCGTTTGCAATGCTGTTCTCTTAAGAAAAATGATGGACCTGTGGCGAGGGAGCTTGCTCCCGCTCGGCTGCGAAGCAGTCGTAAACCGGCGGGTGCGGTGTGTCTGATACGCCGCAATTGGCAGGTTTTGGGGCCGCTTCGCGGCCCAGCGGGAGCAAGCTCCCTCGCCACGGGTTTGTCGATTGGCTTAAGAGAACAGCATTGCGCTCGGGTTTGACATCTTCCCGTCAGCCAGCAGTCACCTTGACGTCAGTCGCCCCCTCCTAGAGTGCTACGACCATCCCAACGAGGACCGTGTCGTGGAGCCCACTATGAATATTCGAAACCTGTCGATTGCCGGCCTGCTGGCCGTCATCTCCTTGAGCGGCTCGCCGCTGCTCGCCAAAGAACAAACGCAGATCCCAGCCTACGAATATGGCATGCCGCTGGACATCGCCAGGGTCATCCATATCGAGGAGGCGACATCGCCGGTGTGCGAGGTCGTGCAAGCCAAGATGACCTACTTGAACAGCCAAGGCACCAAGAAGCACGTCAGCTTTCTGCAGTTGGCCGAGGCGTGCTCCAAACAGTGACCGTCCGGCGATGCCGGTTCATTTCTTCAGACAGGGACTATCACCATGTGGAATAACACAACAACACCTACCCTTGGCCGCGTGAGTGACAGGGGCCGGCTGGCGAGACTGGCGAGAACCCTTGCCGCCGGCTTCGCGCTGCTCGCTTCGGTGAGTGTCGAGGCGTCCGATCGCGTAGCACCGAAACCGGACTGGTCGACCCACGACATGCCGTCCCAGAAAGGCCGGATTGTCCTGGTCACCGGCGGCACCAGTGGCATGGGCTACGAGGACGCGCTGGCCTTGGCCCGTGCCGGCGCCGAGGTCATCATCGCCGCGCGCAACCCGGAGCGCGGCGCCCAGGCCATCGCGCGTATCCGTGAATCCGTGCCCGACGCCAAAGTGCAGTTCGAGAACGTGGACCTGGCCGATCTTTCATCGGTGCGCGACCTGGCCCAGCGTCTCAATCAGCGGCTGCCGCGCCTCGACGTATTGATCAACAACGCCGCCGTCATGGCGCCGCCCGAGCGGGGTACGTCCGCCGATGGCTTTGAGCTTCAGTTGGCCACCAACTACCTGGGGCACTTCGCACTGACCGGCCTGTTGGTGCCGCTCTTGCGTCAAAGCCAGGATGCCCGCGTGGTGAGCCTGTCCAGCATTGCTGCGACGCGCGGCACGATGAACCTCGATGACCTGCAGAGCGAGCAGAAATACGACCCCTATGCGGCCTACGCGCAATCGAAACTGGCGGTCCTGCACTGGGCCTTTGCCTTGCAGCGGCGCAGCGACGCTGAAAACTGGGGCATTCGCAGCATCGCGGCGCACCCCGGTGTGGCGGTCACCGAGTTGGTCGAACGCGGTCCTGGCCTGGACAGCGAGTTCGGTCGGCGCTGGGCCAAGGACCGCGACGCCTACCACTCAGCGGCACAAGGGGCGTTGCCGACGTTGTACGCCGCCACGGCTGCGCAAGCCGTGGGCGGAGCGTATTACGGCCCGACCGGGGACGCTGAAAGACGCGGTCCGTTGGGCTTCGCCAAGACGCCACCCGCCGCAAGCGCGCAGGCGGATGCCGAGCGGCTCTGGGCCGTCTCCGAGCGCCTCACCGGCGTGACCTATCGCTGATGCACCCCTGGGCGCGGGCGTCCGTCCCGCGCTTGACCTTTCTTATTGCCGTCTCCCTGGAGTCCCTATGAGTGCGCCTTCCTATTTGCACCGGCTGAGTCTCGCCCTCAACGCCCGCGACGGTGAGTTGCGTCCGGCGCTGTGCGGGTTCCTGCTGTTCCTTTGCCTCTTCACCGGTTACTTCATGCTGCGCCCAATCCGTGAATCGATGGGCATCGCGGCGGGAGTGGAGAACTTGCAATGGCTGTTTACCGCGACCTTCCTGGTCATGCTGGCGGCCGTGCCGTTGTTCGCCTGGCTCAGTTCCCGAGTGCCACGCCTGCGCCTGATCGACTGGGTGTACGGCTTCTTCGGCTTCAACCTGCTGATGTTCGTCGAGCTGTTCCAGTTCCAGCCGGACAGTGTCTGGCTGGCCCGGGTCTTTTACGTCTGGATTTCGGTCTATAACTTGTTCGTCGTCTCCGTGGCCTGGAGCCTGATGGCGGATGTATTCGACAGCGAGCAGGCCAAGCGTCTGTTTGCCTTCATCGCCGCGGGCGCCAGCGTCGGCGGCCTGTTAGGGCCGGCCCTGAGCGCGTTGCTCATCGGTCCGCTCGGCGCTTCGGGGTTGATGTTTCTGGCGGCCTTGTTGCTCGGCGTCACGCTGGTCTTGAAACGGGCATTGATGGCATGGCGCGAAAAGGGCGGGGCTGGCCGTCTTGGCGCCGCGCCGACGCAACATCCCCGGCAGCCCTTGCAGGGCAACCCGTTCAGCGGTTTGATGGCCGTGCTCGGGTCGCCTTACCTGTTGGGCATTGCCGGGTTTGTCGTGTTGTTGGCGACGGTCAGCACTTTCCTCTATTTCGAGCAGGCGCGCCTGGTGGCCGAGCATTATCCGGATCGCGAAGCGCAAGTGCGCATCTTCGGCACCATCGATATCGTCGTGCAGGCCGGGGCGTTACTGTCCCAGCTGTTCATCACCGGCCGTATCGCGCCGAAGCTGGGGGTGCGCGCCTTGCTGGCCATCGTGCCGCTGCTGATGTGCATCGGCTTCCTGGGCCTGGCGTTGGCGCCGGGGTTCGCGCTGCTGGTGGCGCTGATGATCGTGCGGCGGATCGGCGAGTACGCGTTCGTCCGACCGGGCCGGGAAATGTTGTTCGCGCCACTGGATGCCGAGAGTAAATACAAGGCCAAGAACTTTATCGACACCGTGGTCTATCGTGCGGGTGACGCCATGAGCGGCTGGATCAAGAGTCTGCTTGACCTGCTGGGGCAAGGCGCCGGCCCGGTCGCTGTGGTGGGCGCGGGTTGCGCGTTGCTGTGGGGCTACTTGGGTTGGCAACTGGGGCGACAGGCCGATTATGCCGCTTCCAGGGAACAGCGCTTGGCGGTCATCGCGGCCAGGGATGAAGACCGAGCCGACCAGGAGGAATCCCACTCTATTGTCCGTGGCGTTGTCGCGGCGAGTGAAAGGTGATGCGGATGAGTTTGAAAGATAAGGTACTGGCAATCGGTGCGATCGTTGCCTTATCGGCGTGCTCCAGCGTGTTTACGGGCAAAGAAAACGCTTTGGTCGGGACGTGGCGCATGGTCAGTGCAACCGTTGAGAGCCAGGGCAGCAAGGCCGATGCTTACGGCCCCGACCCTCATGGCTGGCTCGTCTTCACCCCCGAGCTGACGTTTGTCGAAGTGCTCACTGACCCGCGCGTGCCGGTGTTTCGTTCCAATGTGCGTGGTGAAGGCACCGATGAGGAAAACCGGGCAGCGATGGCGGGGAGCATCGGTTTCTTCGGGCGATATACCGTCGATCAGAACGGTGAGTTCTCAGGCAACACTGTCAAAGGGTCTACGTTCCCGAACTGGGTGGGCGCTGTGCGTACCCGGGACGACCTGCAGTTGAAGGTCGACGGCGACCGGATGGTGGAAGACTTTCGCCGCCCGGATGGGGCGAAGGTTCACATCGTCTTTGAGCGTGTACGGTAACGCCGTTCACTTAAGGCAATCGACAAACCCGTGGCCAGAGATTGCTCCCGCTGGGCCTGTAGGAGCTGTCGAGCGAAGCGAGGCTGCGATCTTTCCCCCGGCATTTGAGTATCAAGGGAAAGATCAAAATCAAAAGATCGCAGGCTTCGCCAGCTCCTACAGAACCCAGCGGGAGCAATCTCTGGCCACAGGTTCATCATTGGCTCGCCGTTAGCGTGGAGCCAGATGCAAGGCCTGCTCCATGCTCGCCAGTTTGATTTGGGTTTCCTCGTACTCATCGGCCGGTCGAGACCCCTGGACAATCCCGCAGCCTGCGAACAAGTGGCAATGCAAAGGTGTCATCAGCGCCGAACGCAAGGCTACCAGGAAATCGCCGTTGCCCCGGGCGTCCAGCCAACCCACGGGCGCGGCGTACCAGCCCCGGTCGAAGCCCTCGTGCCGGCGAATGAAGGCCATGGCCGTCGCCGCTGGCAAACCTCCAACCGCTGGGGTGGGGTGCAAGGCCTGGATGCCGTCCAGCAAACTACACCCCTCTACAAGCCGGGCGCTGATCGGGCTGCTCAGATGCTGCACCGTGGCCAGTTTCAGCAGTTCGGGTCGGGTGGCCGCTTGCAGGTCGCTGACGATGCCACTCAAGCCTTGCAGGATGGTCTGCACCACCAGTTGATGTTCATGCAGTTCCTTGGGGTCCGCCAACAAACCTGCGCCCACTTGCTGGTCTTCCTCGGGCGTTGGGGCCCGGCGCGCGCTACCGGCGAGGGCGTGGGTGCTCAGGTGGCCTTCCCGGCAACTGAGCAGCCGCTCCGGGGTGGCGCCCATGAAACAGCTGCCCGCGCGGTGCAAGGCGAACAGATGGGATGAGTTGCGCCGCTCGTGCAGCCGACGCATGACGGCGCCGCTATCGAGGGCGGCGTCCAGCTGATATTCGATATGGCGAGCGAGCACCACTTTGCTCAGCTCGCCGCTGTCGATGGCCTGCAAGGCGTTGGCGACCTTGGCTTGCCACTGGGGCGCGGGCAATGCGGTGCGTTCGATCACCTCCGGGTGCGATGCGAGCGAGCGTGGCGACGCGAAAAGCTGTTGGTGCGCCGCCACGCTGGCGCGCGCCAATGCGGCCGGATCGCTGCCGGGTTCCACCACGCATTGGCAACGCAGCCAGCGGCCGTCGCCGTCCTCGCTGAGCAGCCATTGGGCCAGGTGAAAGCTGGCATCGGCGAACGGCGCCCAATGTGGCGCGCAAGGTTGTTGCGTGTCGAAACGCATGCCGCCCAGCAGCAGCGGTGGATGGGCGCCGTCGATCACCGCGTCGGCACACAGCGCGAACCATTGACGGTTCACCTCGGCCAATCGCTGGGGTCCCGTGGCTTCGATCTGCCAGGCGCAGCCCAGACCGAACAGAGCCAGGCCCGGTGAATGAGCACACCAGAAAAAGCCCTGCCGGTGCGTTTCGTAAAGCACTAGGGGATCAAGGTTCGGTGCGGGGCGCGAACTCACGGCGACAACGGGCCGCTGATGCTTCAGCGCGAGCTGGTGCGCAGCTTCGAACACACTCAGTAAGGCGGCTTCGTTCATACGGCCGCGCTCTTTTTTTGCAGCCAGAACGCCGTTTGTTCCGCGATGTACCAGTGGATGACCTGATTGAACAGGCCTTCGACGAATTCACCGTCCAGCCCCGCCTCCCGCGCCCACTGCCGGCGCTGCGGCAACATCGCCGCGACGCGGTCCGGTGCGGCGATACTGGCCTGGTCGGGCTTGAACGACGAGGCCGCCTTGACGTACTGCATGCGCAGCCCCAGGGCATCGATGATCTGCCGGTCGAGGGTGTCGATGGCGTGGCGAATGTCCGGCAGGCCGGTGCAGTGTTCCGGGATTTTCATACCGAGTCTCCTTGAAGGTAGGCCGTGCGTCGCAGCAAGTGATGGATCACGGGGCGCGGCTGTTGCTTGAGGTAAAAATGATCGCCGTCGAACTGGCGGATATCCGGGGTGTGTTCGCTCAGGTCCGCCCAGGCCCGGGCCTGGTCAAGGCTGACATCGGTGTCGGCCCGGGCCAGCAGTACGTCGATGGGCGCCGCCAAACGGTCAAGCCGCGCCGGTTGCCAGGTTTCGATGGCCTGGTAATCGCTGCGCAGGGTCGGCAGGAACAACCCGCGCAGTTGCGGGTTGCCCCACAGGCTTGTGGCCTCGGCGTCCTGGCGCAGGATGTCGGCGATCAGCGCGGCATCGTCCTGGCGGTGCAGGTCACTGGCTGGTTGCCGGTGCGGTGGCGGGTGGGCCGAGACAAACACATGCTCGGCACCGCCGCCCGCCGCCTCCAACTGCACACCGACGGCGTAGGCCAGCGCCGCGCCCATGCTGTGGCCAAACAGCCACAGCGGGCGGGAGGGCAGACTCAAGAGGGCCTGGCTGATGTGTTCAGCCAGGCGGGCCAGGCAGGCAATACGCGTCTCGTTGAACCGTTCTTCACGTCCGGGATATTGCACGGCCAGCAAGTCGATATCCCCCGGCAGGTGCGTCAGCCACGGACGGAAGAAACTCGCGCTGCCTCCAGCGTGGGGCAGGCACACCAGGCGGGCCCGGGGTTGGTCACCCTGACGCAGCACGCGCAACCACGGGGACATTTCGCTGTTCATAAGGCCTGCACCTGTTCCGCCAGGGCTTTGCGGTTGACCTTGCCCAGGCGCGTCAGCGGGAATTCGCGCAGCACCTGCAAGCGGTCCGGCAGTTTGTAGGCGGCCAGTCCACGCTCGCGCAGCCAGGCGTTGATCGTGCCCAGTTCGACCTGTTCGCCATGGGCCAGCACGCAGGCGCAACTGCGCTCACCCAGCAGCTCATCGGCCAAGGCCACCAGGGCGACATCGCGAATCAACGGATGGCCCAGCAGCAGATTCTCGATTTCCTCCACTGGAATTTTCTCGCCGCCGCGATTGATCACATCCTTGGTCCGCCCCTCGACGATCAAATGGCCCTCGGGCAAACGCCGCACCAGGTCGCCGCTGCGGTAGAAACCGTCGGCGGTGAAGGCGCGCAGATTCTGTTCGGCGGCGTTGTAGTAACCGCGAATGGTGTAGGGGCCGCGCACCAGCAATTCGCCCACGGCGCCTGGGGCGACCGGCACGTCATCGGCGTCGACGATGCGGATCTCATCGTCGGCGGTGAGCGGCAGGCCCTGGGTCTCGAAGATGCGTGCTTGTGGGTCATCCAGCGGCGTGAAGCACAGCAACCCTTCGGCCATGCCGTAGACCTGTTGCAGGCCACAGCCCAGGGTCGGGCCGATACGCGCGGCGATCTCGGCCTTGAGCCGCGCGCCACCGACTTGTAACCATTGCAGGCTGCTCAGCTCGTGGTCGGACCATTGCGCCATTTCCAGCCACAGCAGGACCAGCGGCGGGATCAACGCAGTGTGGGTGATGCGTTCGCCTTCGATCAGTTCGAAGGTGGTTTCGGGGCTGGGCTCCGGCGCCAGCACGAGGGTGGCGCCGACACTGAACACCCCGAACGCGCCGGGTGAGGCCAAGGGGAAATTATGGGCCACGGGCAACGCCGCCAGGTAGCGGGTGTGGCTGTCGAAGCCGCAGGCGCGGGCTGCCAGGCGCGCATTGCAGGCGTAGTCGTCATGGGTGCGCGGGATCAGCTTGGGCAGGCCGGTGGTGCCACCGGACAGCAGCAGCACGGCGACTTCCCGTGAGTCTGGCGCCGGCAGCGGGCGAGGGTCAGCAACGCAGTCGCCCAGGGGGACGAACGTCTCGGCCGCCCCGACCACAAAGACCTGTTGCAGGCTCGGCGCTTGTTTACACAGGGCCCGTGCCAGCGGTCGATAATCGAAGCCCAGGTGTCGATCGACAATCACATAGGCCACGGCCTGGCTCAGTTGGGCCAAGTGGACCAGTTCATGTTCGCGATGGGCCGGCAGGGCGAACACCGGAATCACGCCCAGGCGCAACAGGGCGAACGTCAGGCTGAAAAATTCAGCGACGTTGGGCAGTTGCACCAGTACCCGTTGGCCAGCGCGCAAGCCCCGGTCGGCGAGCCCGGCGGCCAAGCGGTCGGCTTGCAGATCGAGCTCGGCGTAACGCCAACGCCGATGGCCGTCCACCAGCGCCTCTTTGTGCGGCGTACGCAGCGCCTGCTCGCGCAACAGCTGGCCCAGCGGCACGCCTTGCCAATAACCGTGTTCGCGATAGCGGCGGATGAAGTCGTCGGGCCAGTCGGTGCATCCATCAAGCATGGCAATCTCCTTGAACGGTCGGGCAACCCAGCAAACGGGCGCCGTGCAGAATCAGCGGGTGCGCCAGGCCGGCGATTCGAACCGCCTGTACGCCGGTGTATTCGGCCGCCTGGATACGCAGCAACGGGTCGTCGCCGGCCAGCAAGCTGAGGGCGGTGTGGTCGGCGGGATGGACGCCCATGTGGATCGCCGCCAGGCCCGTCGCGCCGTTGGGGTGAATCATTTGGGGCGGATGCTGGGCCGGCTCATAGGGCGTAACCAGGAAGGGCAGGCGGTCGTGGCGTGGATAGACGAAACGAAAGCGCGTCTGGCGGCCATCCACACAGGTACGCCGCCAATTCACCGTGCGACCCATGGCCACGCCGCAGCCCGCCAGGCCCTTGAGGCGCGGCGCCAGGGCCGGGGTATCGCACAGCAGCGCCAGGTCGCAGAACCCTTCGCCCTGGGCGGCCCAGCGCAACATCCGCCGCCCGGCGCCACGGCCGGCCAGGCAGTCGATGGGCCACTTGAACAGCCAGGCGTGACGCGGTGTGGTGAGCAACTCGATGATCGGCCCCTGGCTGAACCAGATGTGCGCGTGTTGCGCGCGAGCCTCGGCAGTGGCGTAGGTGACTTCGAAACCGGCGGCGCGAAAGTTCGCCACGGCCTGGTGCAAGTCGCGCACCCACAGCAACACGTGGCTGCAATTGGACAAAGGTTGGGCAGTGTTCAAAACGGCAGCGCTCCGAGCAGTTGGGCGGTGTCGTCACCGCAAGGGGGTTGCACGGCGTCGGCCAGCGCCTGGAGTTCGGCCAGGGGCAGCGCGCGGGGCACGGGCGGCTCGATCAAGGTGGGCATGCCGATCAGGTTGTTCATTTCGCGCCAGGCCATGGACACCTCGGTGGCCCAGACGCCGCTGTGCAGGCGCCGGGAAGGTTCGTCGATGTCGCGGCATAACGCGTTCAGGGCGACGCTGACCGCGTCGGGCCAGACCTGGTTGAACACCTGCCGGTAGCTCAGGGGCACCTGCGGGTCGAGAAGCACCATCGTTGGCCCGGCCAGCCGTTCGCTGCCGGGGCCGGCCATGATCAGCCGGTCAGTGCTGTCCCTCGGCGCGTGCAGGCGCGGATTCCACAGCACCGGGCCGTGGGTGTCGCCCAGGCTCAGCACCCCGGCTTCGCAGCCGACTTCGAGGCGATGCAGCAGGAACGAGTGGTTGTCCGGGTCCTTGGGGTGCACCTGGTTCTGTATTCGCAGGCTGATGGGGACGCCGTTGAAACGGGCATCGAGCCGGGTGAAGGGATGCTCCCCGAGCGTCGGGGCCGGGGCCGCGAACGACCAGGGCCGTAGGCCACCGGCCAGGCGCCCGAGAATATCCAGCAGCGGGTAGGCGACCTGGCTGTTGCAGGCGGCTTCGATGTACGCCAATCCTTGTTGATCGCGCAGGTAGGCGGCCACGGCGAGAAAGCGCCGGATCGCCAGGATATTCGGGTACAGCGTGTTCACCGCATAGGCGGCCTGGCCCTGGCGCGCGGCCTGCATGCACGCGGCGATTTCGCGGTGGTGCACCGGGTGTTCCTGCAACACGTGGATGCCACGACGCAAAAATTGTTGGGCCAAGTCACCGCCGGCGCCCCCGGTTGCCCCGGAGCGCACCACCACGCAGGCGATATCGACCTCATCCGGCACCTGTTCGACGGTCTCGTACAGCGCCACCCCGTAATGCTCGGCGCAAGCTTTCGAATAGGCGTTGCCACGGGACAGGATGCCCACCAGTTGGTAGCGATCGTGGGCGCGGGCCAGGGCTTGCAGGTAGATGCGGCCGAACGCGGTGCCGGCCACGATTACGCGTTTGCGCGCAGGGGCGCTGTTCATGGGCAAGTCTCCGGGAGGCGAGCCCACTGGGCCAGCGTAGGGTCGTCGGGCAATTGGTCGAGTAGTTCAAGATCCAGGACGGGCTCTTCAAGGTGCGCGGCCAGTGCCGCGCGGCTCAGGCGATGGTTGGGTACCTGGGCGACGAAGACGCGATGGCCCAGGCGCGCCAATGGGTGCCCGGCGGCGGGCAGGCTGCGGTTGCCCTGGAATCCGCTCCTGGCCAGCGCGGTTTGCCACTGGGTGAGGTTCAGGAAGGTGGTGCTGCTGAGCTGACGTTCATCGTCGGCCTGGTTGAGCATGAAGGCCTGGGAGGCCATCACCCAGAATTCCTCTTGCGTGGGTTCGCTGAACACCAGCCAGCCGCCTGGCTTGAGCAGGACGAGCAGGTTCGCCAGGGAGCGCTCGGTATCGCGAGCGGCATTGAGCACGCCACCGGCAATGATCAGGTCCCAATCCTGGCTGTGGTAACCCTGGGCCAGGGCAGGGCGGTCGATGTCGAACACGCCGTGGCGAACCCACGACCAGTCTTGCAGGCGCTCGGCGGCCTGCTCGCTGAAATAGCGCGACACGTCGGTGCACAGGTAGTCCACCGCAGCATCGGCCAAGGCCGGCAACACCGCCTGGGTGGTCGACCCGGTGCCGGCACCGACTTCGAGCACGCGCAACGGCACACCGGCGCTCTGGCGTGCGGCCCAAGCCCCGACCCAGTGGGCTACGGCGCGATGCTGGTACTGGGCCGCCAGGCTTTCGCGGTACAACGCCGCCGCGCGTTCGGTTCGCCCCTCGGGAAACAACAGGTGCACCGCCGCGCAGTCGCCGCGCATCAGCGCCGGTAATTGACGGGCGTTGTCCCGTGCATAGTCGAGGGTGCCGCTGCCGCCGGTGTTGCGCGCCCAGTCCAGGGCCAGTTGCGTCCAGATGCCTTCGAGGGCTTCGTCGCTCCAGGCGCGGGTGTCGAGGGTCGGGTGCAGTCGGGTGCCTTCGCGGCGCAACAGCCCTTGCCCCTGCAACACGTCCAGCCAGCGCGCGATCAATGGCCGATGACCCGGCGCGATGCCCCCATGGGCCAACCCCTGGGCGACATCGTTCAACGGGGCGGGCAACAGACCACAATGGTCCAGGCCGTTGAGCATCGACAGCAACGCGGCGTGGCCCAGCCGATCATTGAGCCGTACCGCTTCGACGAGTTGCTCGCTGGAAAACTGCAGGTCGAGGGCCGCTTCGGTCGCATCGAGGTGATCCTCGACCCAGGCGGCCTCGCAAGGGTGAGGCACGGCGAACAAGGTCTGGCCGTGCAGCGCGACACTACTCACGTCGGGATGCCCGAGGGCCCGCTCGCGCCAACGTTGATGCTCGAGCTTGACGCTGGCCAGGTCGCGCCATTCGCCGAGGGCATCCGTAAACCCCTGGACGCGGCAATTGAGCTGTGCCGCCGCCCGCTCGGCCAGTTGCCAGTCGCCCGGTTGCGCCGTGATGAACAGCACCTGTTCCAGGTAGCTCAGGTCGGTCAATGGCAACGCTGGGAAGTCCAGCAGCCGTTCCAACTGCTCGGCGTTCATGACCGCCACGGCGGGGCGTTGGCGTTCGATCACCGCCAACAGGCGTGCCGGGGAGCGCTGATGCATGCCCAGGTCCGTCAGGGCCGGTAAATGCCAGGGAAATGCGCCGGCGGGTAGCTCGATCAGCAGGATGTCAACGTGCAGCGTCATCATGAAACTCCTACGGCGTGAAACAAACGTTGCCCGGCGACCGCCAGCGGGTCGCTGGCCGCGGGCCAAACTTCAAGTAATTGGAAACCCTGGGCCTGCAAGGCCCGGTGCCATGCATCAGGCGGGATGAACACTTCATCGGCACTGCGCAACGGCGCATCGGCAGGCGGCGACAGCAGCAGGTGCATGAAGGTCAGCATCGCCGGGTTGTCCTCGATGGACTCACTGAACAACAAGCGCCCGCCGTCCCGCAGGCAGGCGCGTATCTGTCCGAGGCTGCGGGGCAAGTCGCGGGCGTTGTGCAGGACGTTGCCCGCGACCACCAGGTCCTGGCTGCGGGTCTCGATGCCTTGCTCGGCGAAGTCCCGGTCCAGGTCGAGCAAACCGATATGCATCCCCGGTTCCAGGCGAAACTCACGCTGGGCCGCCCCGGTGAAAAGCGAACTGATGTCGGTAAAGCGATAGTCCTTTTCCCGCGCTTGCAACGCTGCCAGCACGGCGCGGGTGGTGCAGGCAGCACCACCGCCCAACTCCAGCACCCGCAGTACATCGCCGAGGGCACGGACTTCGCTTGCCCGTGCGGCGAGGGCTCGATTGATCGCAGCGGTGAAGTGGTTGCGCTGGTAGGCGCCCAGCATCGCGACGGGGTCACCCGATTGCACCAGCAACGGTGCCAGGGCGAGTTGGTCGCGCAACAGGTCGGGCAGGCACTCGATGACCTGGCGGTGCAGGGGCGCCATGCTGGCCGGGAAGCCCAGTTCGGCGTACAGCCCGGGCAAGTTTTCGACCGCGGCCGGAGGTGGCGTGCCTTGCCAGGCGAGGCGTCCGGCGTCTTCGCGCAGCGCACCGGCGCGGGTCAGCGCCGCCAGCCAGCGCCGCACGATCCAGGCATGGCGGGGCGCCGTGCCCAAGGCCTGGTTGATCTGCCCGGCGCCGCGCCAGGCCTGCACCGGCAAAGCCTGGGTGTGCAGCAACACTTGGGCCATTACCCCCAGGCTCACGTCTTCGAGTTCATTCAGGGCGCTGTTCATAGGCAACCTTCTTCAACGGTGTGCAGGTGATCGAGCGGGCCGGGCAGCAGGTTCAGGGCACGGATCGCCGAGGTGCGTTGCAGGCGTTCAAGGCTGGCGGCGGGTGGCAACACCTGGGCGGCGTAATGGCAGCCGGTGCTGATCTCATCGTTCGCCACGCTGACCACCGTGGCGGCGGCCATTGCTCCAGTCAGCGCCGCGTTGCCTGCGCCGCTGAGCACCAGGCTGCGGGTGCGTGCCTGGCCGTTCCACACCCCGTCGAGTTGCAGCAGCAACGTGACGAAAGGGGCCTGGCCGCTGAGGTCCAGCCGGCTGGCCTCGCACAACCGCTGCACCGCATCGGCGCGCGTCAGGCCGTGGGCCAGGTCCAGGGTCTTGAGCACATGTCCGTCGGTGATCACGTTGAACCAATGGCCGACGTCCAGGCGCAGGTCCATGGCCAGGCATTCGCCTTCCCGATTCAAATAGGGCAGCAAGTGAACCTGGCCGGGGAAACACGGCAGCAGCACATCCCGGCTGCGGCGCAGTGCCCGGCTGCAACGGCCGTTGCGCCAGGCCGCCAGGGGTTCGCTGGTGCCGTCCACCGCCCCTTGCAGGAAGTCGTCGGCGGCCACGGCGGTGAACTGGTCACGCAGGCCGAAATAGCTGGTCAGTCCCTGGACTCCAGAGAAAGCCTGCTGGGCCAGCCAACGGGGCAGCAAGCCGGTAAGCCCTGGTTGCAGGCCGGCTCCGAGGACGGCGCAACGGTTGTGCCATTGGCTCGGCTCAAGTGCCACCTCGCCGGCGGCGTCCACGTAGTGCGCATCGGTTTGCAACGCCGCCCGGGCGGCCCGATCTTCCAGTCGCCAGGAAGGCCCGGCGCAATTGAGCAGCACGTCGCAGCCATGGGCGAAACCGGCCAGGGCAGCGGCATCATTGAAGTCCACCGCGTACCAGTGCAGGCGCGCGTCGGGCCATTGCTGCTGGAGCGATGCCAGGCAGCGGGCACCGTTGCGGGCATCACGCCCGCCCAGGCGCAGTTCGTTCACGCCCAAGCTCAACAGCGCCCGAGCGCTGGCCAGACCGACATCGCCACTGGCGCCCAGCACCCCGATCAGCATGGCTGGGCCTGCGCATTCAGGCGCCAGCCGCCGGCACGCTGGCGATCACGCCAGAACCCGGCGTACCGCCCGTGGAGGGCCAGCAGTTGCGAGTGAGTGCCTGCTTCCACCAACCGGCCTTGATCCAGCACCAGAATCTGCTCGGCAGCCATGATGGTCGGCAGGCGATGGGCGATGACCAATACGGTCGAGCTTTGCTTCAGGCTACGAATCGCCGCTTGTACAAAGGCTTCGTTCTGGGGATCGAGCGCGGCAGTGGCTTCATCCAGCAGCACGATTGGCGCGCGTTTGAGCAATGCCCGAGCCAGAGATACTCGCTGGCGTTCACCGCCGGACAGTGACGCGCCGCCTTCTCCCACCGGGGTGCGCCAGCCCTGGGGCAGGCGCGCGACGATTTCATCGACGCCGGCCAGTCGCGCCGCTTCAGCCACCTGCTGTGCACTGGCGTCCGGCCTGCCGACACGGATGTTGGCTTCGAGACTGTCGTCGAACAGGTAGACGTCCTGCATCACCAGCGACAATTGCGCCATCAAGGCTTCGTTGGACAGTTCGCGTACATCGACGCCGCCGACCTTGACCCTGCCTTCGGTCGCATCGAAAAACCGCATGAGCAGGCGCGTGACGGTGGTCTTGCCCGAGCCCGAGGCGCCGACAATCGCCGTCATCGAATGGGCCGGTGCAGTGAAGCTCAGGTCGCGCAGCACCGTCGGGCCACTGGCGTAGGCGAAGCTGACGTGTTCGAAGGCAAAGCTGCCGGGGGCGGTCAACGGCTGGCTGACAGTGGGTTGTGGCAATGGCGACTCGCGCAGGATGCCGACCAGTTGCTCCAGGTCATTACCGGCCATGCGCAGCAGGCCGCTGCGCGCCGCCGCCTCGGCCAGTGGCCCGACAAAACGGGCCGCCAGGGCCAGCAACGCGACCAGTTGGATGGCGTCGATATCACCGCGGACGGCCAGGGCGACGCCCACGCCCACCAGCAGCGCAAAGGCTAATTGCACGGTCAGGCCGCCGGCCAGCAGTTTCGGAAAGGTCTGGGCCAACATCGAACCACCGGCCTGTTTCTGCGCCAGGTTGGCTGCCTGCAAGGGCGCGTAGCCGTCCTGGGTCCGGCCAAAGGCGCGCAGCACTTGCTGGTAGCGGGCGAACTCGACCACGCGGTTACCGGCCAAGGTCGCGGCGGCTTCGACCCGGGCGTCGTTATTGCCGATGGCGGCGGCGGACCAGTGGTGGGTGAAGTAGATCAGCGGCGCGCACAGCACGGCGGTCAGGCCCAGGCGCCAGTCGAAGATGAACAAGGTCAGCGCGACCGTGGCCGGCACCACCACTCCGGACACCACCGGTCCCAGGTAATGGGCGAACAGGCCGGTAACCATCAACGTGCCGCTGGTGGCACTGCGCGACAGGCGGCCGATTTTTTCTGAATTGAACCAGCCCAGGGGCAGGCTGGCCAAGTGTTGGCCGAGGCGATCATGCAGGGTGGTCAGCACCACCAGCGCCAGGGCAAAGCCCTTCATCGCCTGCTGGTAATGGGCGATGCAGGTCAGCACGGCCATCGCCGCCAGGCCGGCCAGCCAAGCCAGCGCCGTGGCTGGGTCACCGGCAAACAGCGCGTGCAGGATCGGCACCAGGAAAGCCACGGCCAGGCCTTGCAGCACGGCGCTGGTCACCAGCCACGCGAGGTATCGGTAAAGGCGGGCGGCATGGGCCGGCCCCAGTAACGTGACAAGACTGCGGATCACAGGGACATCTCCAACTCGGGGACGGGGTGCTTGGCGCCGGCGCGCCACAGCTGGGCATAGGCGCCGTTGGCTTGGAGCAGGGATTCATGGCGACCGCTTTCAAGCACGCGGCCCTGATCGAGGACGACGATCTGGTCCACGCCGCTGATGCTGGCCAGGCGGTGGGCGATCACCAGCACCGTACGGCCCCGGGCCAGGGCCGACAGGGCGTCCTGGATCAACGCTTCGGATTCGGGGTCGGCGTGGGAAGTGGCCTCGTCGAGGATCAGCACCGGCGTGTCGGCCAGCAGCGTGCGGGCGATGGACAGGCGTTGCGCTTCACCGCCAGAGAAAATCGCATCCTCGCCGATCACCGACTGATAGCCACGGGGCAGGGCCTCGATGCGCAGGTGAATCTGCGCCGAGCGGGCCGCCATCTCCACCTCCGCGTCGCTGGCCTCGGGGCGGCCCAGGCGCAGGTTGTCGGCCACTGTCCCGTGCACCAGTTGCGCGTCCTGCAAGACGAAACCGACCTGTCGATACAACTGGCGCGGATCGATGTCCCGCACATCGACACCGCCCACCCGCACGCAGCCAGCCTTGACGTCGTGAAAGCGCGGCACCAGTTTGGCCAGGGTCGACTTGCCCGCGCCGGACGCGCCGACCAGGGCGGTCACGCTGCCAGCCGGACAGTGCAGGTCGACACCGTTGAGGATCGGGTGCTCGGGGTCGTAGCCGAACTGCACGTGTTCAAAGGTGATGTCACTGCCCTGGGGCTGCTTGCCGACTTTCGGCGCGGGCAGTTCTTCGACCTTGAGCAGTACTTCGATGCGGTCGGCGGCCGCCAGGGCGGTGCGTTGGGCGGTCAGGCTTTGATTGATCACCAACAGCGACTGCGGAATCACCACCGCCACCAAGGTCTCGGCGAACAATTGCAGCGGCGTGATCCAGCCTTTGGCCAACAACAAGCTGCCCACCCCCAGGCTCACCAGCAGAATCACCGGGACGCTCAAGGCCATCGAGGACAACGCCTCCAGGCGCAGCAGCGGCTTGACCCAACCGGCGTATTGTTCGCTGAACTGGTTGACCGCCTGCTGATAGCTGCGATGGGCCTGGCCCACCTGGCCGAACGCCTTGACCACGGCAATGCCGTGGACAAACTCGACGATGGCGGCGCTGACCCGGCTCATGCTCTTGTCCAGCAACTGCATTTTCGCGCCGAAGCCGCGCATCATCAGGGCGTAGGCCAGCGCATACACCGGCAAGGTCAGTACCGCCAGCAGCGCCAGGCGCCAGTTCAGCGTGACCAGCCACACCAACCCCGCCACGGGCGTGACGATGGCCGCGGTAAGTTCCACCGCGTGATGGGCGACCAGGTGATGCAGGTCTTCCAGATCGTCCTGCACCACTTTGCGCACCGCGCCCGAGGTGGTGTCGGTGTACCAGCCCAGGGGCACGCGCCCCAGCTTGCGCACCATGGCTTCGCGCAGGCTGGCTTGCAGGCGGTGGTCCGCCAGGTGGGTCAACCACAGGGCCACGCCGTTGGCCACCCAGCCCAGGCTCAAGGCGACCACCACCAGCGCCGCCCAACGCCACAAGGCTTGAGTGTCGACGCCACCGGCCAGCAGCAACCGGCCCAGCTCGGTCAGGCCGATGAAGGGCACCAGGTTGACCAGTGCGCCGACCGCGGCAAACGCTACGCCTAAGTGAATCAGGCGGTTGACCGGACGTTTCAGGGTATCCAGAGCGGTGGTCATGAGTTTTTCCGTAGGGCGTCCAGCAGGTGCGCGGTGACGGTGTGGACGTGAGGCGGTTCGATCACGCTGAAGTGATTGCCGGGCACATCGATCAAGTCGAATCGTCCCAGGCACGCGTCTTCCCAGAACGGTGCCGCCAGGTGGCCAACGCCGCCGGTGATGCCGAACGATTGCTGCTCCAGGCAGCGCAGGTAGGTCATGTTGCCGAGGAACGGCGGCGGGTCGAACCGTGCCGCGCGCATGCTGTGGCGGCAGACGCGGAACAACGTCGGCACCAGCTCCGGGCCGATGGGCACCCCGGCCTGGCCCGACGCCAGGCGCGCATATTCGGCCAGGCGTTGTTCCTGGCTGCGCGCCGATTGTTGTCGCACCGCCAGCGCCAGGGCTTCAAGGCCCGGGTCGCCGCTCAAGCCGGCCATGGCCCCGGCGGGCACGCGGCGATTGTCACGGGCCATCAGCAGATCGATGGCGCGGTACACGTCATAGTCTTCGATATGCGGGCCGAACACGGTTTTCACCGGATCCAGGTTCAGGTTGGGCACGAAGATCGCCTCGTAGGCCAGCTCTTCGTCGGTGTCGATGAACATCGGAATGCTGTCGATCAGGCTCAGGTCCACCACGTCCATGCCCCGTTCGAGCAAGCGCCGGGCGACCTCGGTGGCGAGCAGCCCGCCCAGGCAGTAACCGATCAGCTGGAAGCGCTGGTGACCGTCGGCGATCAAGCGTTCTGCGTAATCCTGGGCCACGCTTTCGATCAGGCGCTTGGGCTCCAGGGCCAGGTAGCGCTCGGTGTCGGCCACGGCAAAGCCGATCACCGGACCGGCCTGTTGCTCGGCCAGGGCGCGCCCCAGGTGCTGGAAGTAATCCAAGGTGCCGAGGGCGGCGTGGAACATCACCCGCATCGGGCCGACCTCGCCACCGCCAAATGGCACCACCAACGCATTGCTGTTGGATGAACGCTGGGCTTCGCCGCCCGCCGCAGTGGGCACTGGCGCGGCTTCGCCGTGGTTGAGCAGGCGCGCCAGGGCGGTGACATTCGGCTCGTTGAGCATCTGCCGCAGCAGCGTGTCGTAACTCAAGGCCTGGGCCTGGGGCAGTTGTTCACGCAGTTGACCGGCGACACGGGCGAGGATCAGTGAGTCGGCGCCTTTTTCGTAGAAGCTGTCGTCGACGCCAATTTGCGTCAATCCCAAGGCCTCGGCCCACAACCGGCACAGCTCGGCGGTGAGGGGATCGGTTGGCGTCGCCTGGCCCGCGGACACTTGAGCATCAACGGCGGGGCGCAAGCCGGCCAGGGTCTTGCGGTCGACCTTGCCATTGGCGGTCAATGGCAAGCGGTCGAGCACTTGCAGGTGCGCCGGCAGCATGTATTCGGGCAAGCGCTGGGCCAGGGCGCGGCGCAGGCTGTCGACGTCCAGGCGCTGGAACCCGGCCTTGAAACGGGCGGCGAACACCTGCATGCCGAGGGCCGCCAGCGGGTGATCGGCCTGGGGCAGGGCGGGCAGGCATTCACCGCTCAACGCCCGGATCCGCGCCTGCCAGGTCTGTGCGTCGCGCAAACCACTACGGCCCAGGTCGTGGTCGTCGTTGACCGGGGTCATCATGAAGCCCTGGGTCAACAGGATCGGCGGCCATTCGCCGGTGGGTTCGCTGAACACCAACCAACCGCCGGGGCTGAGCAGTTCGGTGATCTGGCCGAGGGCTTTGTCGATGTCCTTGACGCTGTTGAGCATGCCGGCACACAACACGACATCGACGCTGTTGCTGGCCAGCCCTTGGGGCCGGATGTCCTGGTCGATGTCCAGCACGCCGTAGCGCACCCAGGCGTGCTCGGCAAACCGTTGCTTGGCCGCTGGCAAGAAAAAAGCGGTCATGTCGGTGAACAGGTAATCGACGTCCAGGCCATCGAGCAGCCCGATCACTGGCGCGCTGGTGGCCCCGGTGCCGGCGCCGATTTCCAGGATGCGCAGCGGCCCGTCGCCGTCATGGTGGGTGGCGAGGCGGTTGATCAGTGCCGCGATGCTGTGATTGTTGTAGCGCGAAACGGCGTCTGCGCCGTACAGCTGCAATGCCAGGTCCTGTTGGCCTTGGGGAAACAGCAGGTCGAACGGGTTGACCTCGCCCTTGAGCAACGGCGGCAATTGCCAGACGTGGTTGAGTTGATAGTCGAACAGCGCCTGGCTGCACAGCCCCGAGGCGACGGCCTGTTCCACCCGGCCCCAGGCCAGCGCCGGCTCGGGTGCCGGTTGCGCCAGGCGATAGCGTGATTGTTCGAGTTGCAACAGGCCCGCCTCGCACAGCGCGCCCAACCAGCGGCGCACCAGCCAGTGGTGGCGCGGCTGTGCCTGCAACGCCTGGAGAATGGCCGGGGCATCGGGTTCGGCCAGCTCGCCGCTGAACAAGCCGGCCTTGAGCATCACCTCCAGCATCGAGCTCAGCGCCGCGGCACTCAGGTCTGCCTGGTAATCGCCAATCTGTTGGGCGTCAAAGGCGCCGACCTGGTTGTCGGCATAACGGTTGATCGTCGTGAGCAAGGACGCGTCCGGCAACGGTGTTGGCGATGTCCGCGCGGCAGTGACGAAGGCCAGCAGGCTGCGCTCTCCGGTGGCTTCGCCGGTGACCAGGCTGATTGCGTTGTCCACGCCGGGGATGGCGAGCAATGCGGCGTCGATTTCGCCCAGTTCAACGCGATGCCCACGGATTTTCACTTGGCCGTCTTCACGGCCGAGAAACTCCAGCTCGCCACCCGGCAGGTAGCGACCCCGATCGCCGGTGCGATACAGGCGCTGGCCGTCCACGGGATGGGCGAAGAACCGCGCGTCGCTCAGTGCCTGGTCGCCAAGGTAACCGTTGGCCAGGCCGACACCTGTGATGTACAGGTCGCCAGGCACCCAGGTCGGGGCGTCGCGCCATTGGCTGTCGAGCACGCGAAAGCCCTGGTTGGCCAAGGGCAGGCCATAGGGAATGCTGCGCCACGCCGGGTCAATCTCGTCGATCAGGTGCAGGTTGGACCAGATCGAGGCTTCGGTCGCGCCACCGAGACCCACCAGGGCCAGGCCAGGCAAGAGTTGTTGGAGTTGCGGCGGCAGGTTCAGCGGGATCCAGTCACCGGACAACAACGCCAGGCGCAGGCTGTCCAGTGGCCGGGGCTCGGCATGCAGGTAGTGGACGAGCATGTGCAGTTGCGCAGGCACCGAGTTCCACAGCGTCACCTGATGCCGCTGCACCAGTTCGGCCCAGTGCGACGGGTCGGCGCCACGTGCCGGGTCGGGCAGCACCAGCACGCCGCCCACGGCGAGGGGGCCGAAGAGGTCGTACACCGACAGGTCGAAACTCAACTGTGCCAACCCCAGCACGCGGTCCTTGGCGTTGACGTGAAAACGCCGGTTGATGTCTTGCACGGTATTGAGGGCGGCGCGATGGCTGATCATCACGCCTTTGGGGTCGCCCGTGGAACCGGAGGTGAAGATCACGTAGGCGAGGTCATCGGGGTTGCTGTCAACCGCTTGGAAGTCGGCCGCTGCCGGCGCCAGTCGATCCACGGCATGCCAGTGCAACCCATCCGGCAGCGGCGTATCGGGCAGGCTCTGGGACTGGCCAAGTACATGACGCACCTGGGCGCTGCGCAGCACGCGGTCGCGGCGGGCGGCCGGGGCATTGCTATCGAGTGGCAGGTAGGCGGCCCCGGCAAGTAATACACCGTAGGCCGCTACGACCTGGTCGAGGCCTTTGGGCATGAGGATCGCCACCGGTTCCTGGGCGGCGCAACCGGCCTGGCACAGGGTGGCAGCGACGGCCAAGGCGCGCTCGACGAGCGCGGCATAGGTCAGGCTGCCGTTGGCATCGATCACCGCCAGTGCTTGCGGATGTGCCTTGGCCATGACCAGCAGACCGTCATGCAAGCGACCGGTGGGCAGCGGCACGGCGGTGGCATTCGCCGCCAGGCGCTCACGCTGCTGCCAGGCCGGCAGCGGCACCTGCATGGGTTGTTCCCAGGCAACCGGGTCCAGGGCCAACCGCTGCAACTGCGCCAGGAACGCCTGCTGCATGTCGTTGACCAAGCCGTCGGGGAACACGCCTTGGCGAACGTCCCAATGGATGTGCAAACCGTGGCGGTCATCCATCACCTGGCAGTCGAGGGTGACTTGCGGGGTCTGGGTAATGCCGTGGCCCACCCGGCGCTGGCTGGCCGCCAGGGGTTCGATCGCCAGGCCGATGGCGCTGGTGAACACCACCGGCATGGCCGCGGCTTCACGGCCCCGCCGACGGCCGATTTCACGCATCACTTCAATGCCGGAAAACAGCCGGTGCTCCAGGTCGGCAAACAATTGGCCGCCCAATTGCCCGGCCTGCTGGGTGAAGTCCTGGCCTTGCGGATCGTTGACCTGGAGCAGGCTCACGGAGGTGAAGTCCCCCACCAGCCGATCCACCTGCGGGTGCAGTGGCAAGCGGTTGAGCAGCGTCAGGTTGAGGCTGAAGGCAGGGCGCTGGCTCCAGCGTTGCAAGGTTCCGACGTAGGCGGCGAGGACCGCAATGGAAGGGGTCAGGCCGCGTTCGTTGGCGGCTTTTTTCAGGGCGCTCCATTGCTGCTGATCGAGCTGGGCCGAATGCCGCTGGAAGCGCGGCGGGGCCGTGTCTTCACCGCTCAGGGGCGCCGGCAGTTGCGGCGCGGCGGGCAAGTCATCGACGCGCCCCAGCCAATACTCACGGTCGCGTTGGTGGCGGCTGCCTTCGAGCAAGCCACGCTCGGCCAGCAGGTAGTCGCGGAAGGTGATGTCCAGGGGCGGCAGGGTGGCCTGGGGATCGTCCAGCAGCTGTTCCAACTCGTTGAACAGCAACTGTGCGCTGGCCCAGTCGGCGATCAGCGAATCCATGGAGAAATGCAGGGTGTCGCCGCTGTCGCTGCGGCTCATGCGCAATTCGAACAGCGGCCATTGATCGGTGGGGTAGAGCTTCTGTTCCATGGCCTGGCGGATCTGCTGCACGCCGTGCCGGTGCTGTTCAGCCGTGGCGCCGCGCAAGTCCGCGACGGCCAGCGAGTAGTGGGCAACGTTGGCCAGGACGCATTGCGAACCCTCGCTGGCGATCACCGCGCGCAGCATGTCGTGACGCTCGATCAGACGGTTCCACGCCTGTTCCACCTGCTGCGGATCGAGCCGCGGCCAACTCAGTTCCAGATAACCGTGGCAGGCGACGTTGCCATAGCCAAAGGAAGATTGGCGGCCCAGGAGGTAGGCGTTCTGCACGTCGGTGAGCGGGAAGGGTGCGTGGTGGTTCGCCGGGTCAGCCTGTACCAGTGGCCGTTCCTGTGTTTCGAGCAGGTGCAGGATCTGTTCTTTGTGCTCACGCAGTTGTGCCAGGCGCTCGGCATTGAGCAGGCCTTGGGGGGCGCGGAATTTCAATTGTCCGTCCTGGGGCCAGAGTTCGACGCCCAGGGACTTGAGTTCACTTAGCAGTTTGGCGGCGGGCATGGGTACAGCTCCTGGAGAAAAGAGGGGTTGTGCGGGCATCAGATGACGCCCTCTTCAACGGTGTCCGAGGCAGGTTGGCGCTCAAGGATCTGCGCCACCTCCGTCAAGGTGGCGGCGCCGAACAACTGGCCCATGGGCAGTTCAAGGCCTACGCGGTTACGCAGCATTTCGAGAAAACGCGTGGCCAGGAGGCTGTCGCCACCGAGGCGGAAAAAGTTGTCGTGGCGCGACACGCTCGGCACGTTGAGCAATTGCTGCCAGAGCTCGGCGATCAGTTGTTCTTCCGGGCGCAGCGGTTGCTCGTCCGCCACCGGGCACGACTGGGCGGCGTCGGCCAATCGCGCCTGCAGTGCCCGGCGATCGATCTTGCCGTTGCTGCTCAGGGGCAAGTGTTCCAGCACCAGGACGTGTTCCGGGCGCATGTACCCCGGCAAGCACTGCTCCAGGTGTCGTGCCAAGACCTGTGCGTCGGTGCTGGCCGTCACGGCGGCCATCAGCCGGTTGTCGGTGACCAGCGCCACGGCCCTGGTGACGCAGGGGTGGCGAGCGAGGGCCGCCTCGATTTCGCCCAGTTCGATGCGATGGCCGCCAATCTTCACCTGGCTGTCGGCGCGCCCGAGAAACTCCAGCAGGCCATCGGGGTGGTAGCGACCCAGGTCGCCGGTGCGGTACCAGCCGTCGACAAAGCGCTCGGCATTCAACTGCGGCGCGTGGCGATAGCCGCGGGCGACGCCGGCGCCACCAATCCACAGCTCACCGGTGACCCAATCCGGACAGTCGCGGCCCAGGGCATCGACCACTCGGTAGGCCTGGTTGGCCAGTGGCACGCCGTAGGGGATCGAGCGCCAACCCGGCAGCGCTTGCTCCACCGGGTAATGGTTCGACCAGATCGCCGCTTCGGTGGCGCCGCCCAAGGCGATAAAACGACAGTCTGGCGCCTGTTGCCGCAGGCGTTGGGGCAGGTCGAGGCCAATCCAGTCGCCCGACAGCAACGCCACGTTCAGGCCCAGTGGCTGGCGGTCGTGGGCATTGGCTTCCAGCAGCATATCCAGCAAGGCCGGCACGCTGTTCCACAGGGTCACGCGATGGTGTTGCAACGCTTTGAGCCAGGCCCGGGCATCGCGGCGCTGGTCCTCCTCGATCAAGACCAGCGCACCGCCCACCGACAGCAGGCCGAACAGGTCGTACACCGACAGGTCGAAATCCAGTGCGGACAGGGCCAGCGTGCGGTCGCTGGCGTCGATGCCATAGCAACGATTGATCTCGGCCACGGTGTTCATCGCGGCGCGGTGGGTGATTTCCACGCCCTTGGGCTGGCCCGTGGAGCCGGAGGTGTAGATCACGTAGGCCAGCTCCGCGGCCGAGACGGCGAGCGGCGCCGACAGCGGTTCGGCGTCCAGCGCGTGGAGCGGGTCGAGGTGTTTGACGCTGGGCAATTGCGGGTCATACCCGGCCAGGATCAGGGTGACGCCGGCCTGCTGCAGGATGCGCTGGCAACGTTGCAGCGGTTGGTCGACCCCGACCGGCAGGTACGCGGCGCCCGCGGCCAGGATGCCCAGCACGCTGGCGATCTGTCGTGGCCCCTTCGCCAGGGACACCGCCACCAGGTCGCCCGGTACCACGCCGGCGTCCATCAGGCTGCGGGCAATGCGCAGCGCCTGCTCGGCCAGTTCGCCATAGCTGAGCATGCCATGCTCACCCCACAACAACGCCGGGCGTTGGGGCGCTTGGCGTGCCTGTTCGAAGAAGCCCTGGTGCAAGGTCGGGTCACCCGGCACGCTCGGGCCCGGGGCATTGAGCTGGGCACGCAACTGCGCCTGGGCTTGGGGCAGCAGGTCGGGCGGTGGGTTGTCCCAGGTGTGCTCGGCCAGCCAGTTCAAGCTGTACAAGTAGGCATCGAACATCCCTTCCACCAGGCCTTCGGGAAACAGGCCGACCACGTAGTCCCAATTCAGGGCGATGCCGCCGTTGGCTTCCACCACCTGATGGTCGAGCCAGACCTGCGGGGTTTGGGTCAGGCCAAAGACTTGCCGGGCAAACGGCCCGTCCACCGGCGCGGCCGTGCCATCCGGGACCCCGAGCGCACTGGTGAATACCACGGGCATGCTCACCTGTTGCTCGCCATTGCCCCGGGCCAGCTGCCGCAACAGGCTGACCGAGCCGAGGCAACGGTGCTCCAGCGCCTCGCCCAGGGTGCGCTGGGTACGCCGGGCGCGGTCGACCCAGCGTTCGCCGGGCAGCGGAACATAACCGAGTAGCGTGAGGGAGGTGAAATCGCCCATGACCTGATCGATCTGGGGATGCAGCGCCCGACGATCGAACAGCGTGAGGTTGAGGCTGAGGTCGGGACGTGCACTCCAGCGGCCGAGGGTTTCGGCAAACGCGCAGAGCAGCACGGCCGAGGCGGTGAGGCCCTGTTGTTGGGCCTTGGCCAGGATCGCCCGCCAGGCTTGGGCGTCGATTTGTCCTTGCAGGCGTTGGAAGCGCGGTTGACCCAGGCTGGCGGGGTCGGCCGCCAGCGGCAGTTGCGGGTGCGGCGGCAACTCGGGCAGGCGTTCTTGCCAGAAGTGTTGCGCGGCTTGCAGCTCGCCCGCGTCCACGGCGGATTGCAGTTGATAGTCGCGGAACGACAGTTCCAGCGGCGCCAGCGTCAACCCAGGGTCACGGTAAATGGCATCGAGTTCTGCGTAGAAGCGCAGGATGCTCAGGGCATCGAGGATCAGGTTGTCCAGGCTGATGGCCAGCCGCGTGTAGCGGCCATGAGTCACGGCCTGCACATCGAACAGCGGCCACTGGCCCGGATCGAACACGCGATGGGCACAGTATTCGCGCAAGTCGTCGAGGTGGGCGTAGCCCTGGCCGATTTCGAAGGACGGCAGCTGTTGCAGGGGCAGGATGCGCGCCTGGCCGCATTGATCGAACACGGCGCGGAGCATTTCGTGGCGCTCGATCAAGCGATCCAGCGCGGTTTGCAGGCGCGGCAGGTCGAGGTCCTCGACGTCGTACTCGCGATAGAAGTGGCAGCTGACGCCGCCCAGCACCAGGCTCGGGTCGCGGCCCAGCCAATAGGCCTGTTGCACCTCGGTCATGGGGAAGGGCGCATGGCGTTGCGGCAGGTCGGGCACAATCGTGTGCCGCGGTTCGGCTAGGGCCTGTCGATGCAAATCGGCACAAAAATGCGCCAGCACCGGTTTGGCGAATACCTGGGCGATCCGCGCGCCTCCCAGCCCTTGCTCTGCAAGCAAACGCACCAGGCGGGTGGCGCTCAGGGAGTCGCCGCCCAGGGCGAAGAAGTTGTGTTCTCGGCAGACCTCAGCGCAGCCTAGTAACTGCTGCCAGGCATGGGCCACCAGGGTTTCGATGTCGCCACAGGGAGCGGACAGGTTGGCCTGCACCGGGGCGCTGTTGGCCGCCAGCCAGTCGTTCAGTACCTTGCGATCCACCTTGCCATTGCCGGTCAAGGGCAACTGCGCGCAGCCCAGGACAGTGCTGGGGATCATGTAGCCCGGCAGGTGCTCGGCCAGATGTTCGGCCAACCCCTGTGGGTCCAGGCGTTTGGGCATCACGGGGCCGTCTGTCAGGCGCACCACTGCCGCCAACTGCTGGCCGGCCAGCAGCGCCACCGCCTGCTCGACGCCGGGCCAGGCCAGCAAGGCGGTTTCGACTTCCCCGGCTTCGATGCGGTAGCCGTGCAGTTTGAGTTGGAAATCGGTGCGCCCGAGGAATTCGACGTTACCATCGGGGTGATAGCGCGCACTGTCGCCGGTGCGGTACCAACGCAAGCCTTGATAGTCGACGAAACGTTCAGCTGTGCGCACCCGGTCGCCGCGATAACCCTCGGCAACACCGGCGCCGCCGATCCACAGTTCGCCGGCCACCCAGTCGGGGCAGTCATGGCCGTGTGGGTCGACGATGCGCAAGCGGACATTGTCCAGCGGCGTGCCATAGGGCAGGCAGTGCCAGGACAAGGGTTGGCCGGGCAGCACTTCGAACAGGGTCGAGTGAATGGCGGTTTCGGTGGCGCCGCCCAAGGCCATGAAACGGCAGCCGGGGGCTTGGGTCCACAACCGTGGCGCCAGGTCCGGAGCGACTTTGTCGCCGCCAAGCAATACCGCGCGCAGGGGCAGGCTGGCACCGGCGGGGGCGCAACCGAGCAGCATGTCGAGCAACGCTGGCACGCAATTGAGCACGCTGGCGCGATGCCGCAGGGCCAGCTCACGCCAGCGTCCGGCATCACGCTGGGCCCCGGGCTCGATACCGATCACCGCCGCCCCAGTCGACAGCGCGGCAAACAGGTCGAATACCGACAAGTCGAACTCCAGGGCCGAGAGCGCGAGGATTCGATCGTCGCTGTTCAGTTGCAAGCGCCGTTGCAGGTCTTCCAGCGTGTTGGCGGCGGCCTGATGGCTGATTTCCACGCCCTTGGGTTCACCTGTGGAACCGGAGGTATAGAGGATGTACGCCAGGTCGCTGATCGCTCCGGGCCGGGGGGCGTCCAGCGCCGTGCTGGCGGCGGGCAGTTGCGTGAGCAATAAGCGCGCGCCCGACGAATTACAGATTTTCCGGCAACGCGTCGCGGGTTGATCGACGCTGATGGGCAGGTACGTGGCGCTGCACGCCAGGATGCCCAGCACCGCGATCACCTGCTCGGGTCCCTTGGGCAGTTGCAGCGCCACCACGTCACCGCGCCGCACGCCTTGGCCTTCCAGGTACGCCGCCACGTGTAGAGCACGTTCGGCGAGTTCGCCGTAGGTGATAACGGGATGATCGCCGTGCAGCAACGCGGGCAGGGTGGGTGTCAGGCGCGCCTGGGCAAAAAAGGCTTCGTGCAAGCGTTGTACCGGCAGCGGCGCCGCCTGGCCCTGGACGCCATTGCGGAGGTCAAGTTGGCTGGCAGGGATCAGCGCCGGAGGCGACAGGTCCCAGGCCGAAGCTTCAAAACACAGGCGCTGTAACAGCCCGGTATACGCCTCGAACAACCCATCCAGTACACCGTCGGCGAACAACCCTTCACGGGCGTCGAGATTGACCAGGACACCGCCGTCCAACTCGGTGACCTGGGCGTCGAGCCACACTTGCGGGCCTTGGGAAATGATCCAGGCCGGTTGGCCGAAACACCCTTGCACGCCCTCGGCGAACAATTCCCCCAACCCCAGGGCGCTGGTGTACACCACCGGTGCCAACACTTGCTCACCGCGTTGGCGGGACAGTTCGCGCAACACCTCCAGGCCGGAAAACGCGCTGTGTGCCGCATCGCTGTGGAAGCGCCGTTGCAGGGCCGTGGCACGAGCGGCGAACGTGCCGCTGACGTGACCGTCCCACGCCAGTAGGATCGATGAGGTGAAATCGCCAACCAGGCGCTCGACATCGGCATGCAGTGGCGTGCGGTTGAACAACGGCAAATTGAGCAGCAGCTCGGGCGTCTCGCACCAGGCGCCAAGGGCTTCGCAGAACACCGCCGCCAAGGCCATCGCCGGCGTCAGGCCGTGCTCCCGGGCGTGGCGCTCGAAGGCCTGGCGCTGGGACGGCGGTAGCCAGTGGTGACGGCGTCGCACTTGGCGATCGTCGCCCTGGGGCTTGATGGGCAAGCGCGGGGCGCCGGGCAACCGATCCAGGCGCTGCAACCAATAGTCACGGGCCTGTTGATGAACCGCACGTTGCTCGGGACTGGCGTGTTCACGGCGCAGGTCGGCCAGGTAACGGGCAAAGCTGTAGTCCAGCGCGGCCAAGGGCTGCTGGCGATACAGCTGCACCAGGTCGCCGAGCAGGGTGCGCAGGCTCAGGGCATCGGCGGCGAGCATGTCGAGGTTCAAGTGCAGGCGCGTCCCGTCGGGTAGCAACGACAACTGGATGTCCAGCACCTGGCCTTGTTCAACGGCCAATTGGCGGTGGGATAACTCAGTGCGCAACGCCGACAGCCGTTGTTGCTGTTGCTCGGCGCTGGCCTGGCGCAGGTCATGCACCTTCAATCCCGGCCAGGGGCTGCGGGCGAGGATCCGCTGGCGACCGTCGTCGAGAAACTGCGCGCGCAACATCGGGTGGCGCGCCAGCAACGCCCGTACGGCGGCTTCCAAGCGGATCGGGTCGACGTCGCGGCCATCGAATTCGTTATAGAAGTGCGCGGCGACACCGCCCAGCTGCTGGCCGGGGGCGCGTCCGATCCAATAGGCGTGTTGCATCGGCGCCAGTTCGAAAGGCTGGCCGTCGTCCGCAGGCGCGGTGACCGCCGCCGGCACTTGGGGAGCCACCTCAAGCATGGCCAACCAGGCTGACAGGCGCGGGTCGGCGATCAGGTCGGCAAAACGCGCGGCCAGGCCATGGCGGCGCCATTGGCCGGCGAGACGAATCAGGGTGACGGAATCCAGCCCCCATTCGATCAGGTTCGCCTCCAGGGGAATCTGGTCGGCGGGCAGGTCGAGGGCCTGGGACAGGGATTGGCGCAGCAGTGTTGCGGTTGAGGTGCTGGGAGTGGCCATGGCTCAACGTCTTCTCATTGCTAGGGCCCGGACCGGGGTTGGCCCAGGCGCTGGGGGCAGGAAGTTGCTTGGGGGAAGATGCTAGTCATTCTCATTTTGCCAACTACCCGGATCGAATCGTTTTTGCCCCGCATCCGCGTCTCGCTCACCGGTTGCAGTGCCGTGGTGGCTACGCACAACGCCAATCGCCCGCAGGATGCGGTTGGAAAATGACTTGAATCGGGTAGAGCCCGGCCCATGGCCTTGACTACCGTCGCTCGCCGCCCCTTGCCGGGCCTGTGTCCCTCTGATTGGAGTTACGGATGTCTGTCGATTCGGGTTTACAAGTGCGCGGCCTGCGCAAGCGCTACCCCAACGGCGTCGAGGCGCTGCGCGGCGTGGACCTGAGTGTCGGCCCCGGGATGTATGGCTTGCTGGGGCCCAATGGCGCGGGCAAAAGCAGCTTGATGCGGACCCTGGCGACCCTGCAGCAACCCGACGCCGGCAGCATTCACCTGGACGGGACGGATGTGTTGGCCGACTCCGATCATTTGCGCCGCCGCCTGGGCTATCTGCCGCAGCAATTGGGTGCGTATCCGGGCGTGAGCGCACGGGACTTGCTCGACCGTTTTGCCTGGCTCAAGGGGCGCACCGACAGCCGCCAGCGCCGCGAGGAAATCGAGGGCCTGCTGGACAAGGTCAACCTCCAGCAGGCCGCCCATCGAGCGCTCGCCACCTATTCGGGCGGCATGCTGCGCCGGTTCGGCATCGCCATGGCGTTGGTCGGTTCGCCACGCTTGTTGATCGTTGATGAGCCCACGGCTGGCCTCGACCCGGCGGAGCGCAACCGTTTCCATCGGGTGTTGGCCGATGTCGCCGCTGAGTCCATCGTGCTGCTTTCGACCCATATCGTCGAAGACGTCGAGAACCTCTGCAGCCGACTGGCGGTGCTGGCCGCTGGGCAGATCCTTGTCGAAGGTAGCCCGGCGCAGTTGCTGGGTGCCGAGCAGGGCCGATTGTGGGAAGCGTCCTTCGACCGTGGCGAGTCGCTGCCCGCTGCCTTGCATGTGGCCGCCAGCCCGCAGGGCAGCCGCGTCATCGTCCATGGCGAGCGTCCTGCCGATCCACGTTTCGTGCCCCATGCGCCGCGCCTGGAAGACATCTATTACCTGGCATTGGCGCAGGCAGGTGAGGCGATCGACGCATGAATACCTTTGCTCTGCTGATGCGCGAGGCCTGGGTGGAAGTGCGCGCCGGGTTGCGCAGCGGCATTCCGTTGCTGGTGTTCCTTGGCCTGACCGGCTACCTGCTGATGGCCCTGACCAATGCCGACTATGTGCAAAAGATGGGCGCCAGCGATATCGCCCGCAATGCGCCGAGCCTGATTTACCTGATGTCGTGCGGCTGTATGTTCTTCCTGTTTTTTGCCTGGGCCTGGGTGTTTGCCCAGCCGGCCCTGAGGGACCGCAAGGCGCAATTGGAAGAAGTGCTGTTGGCCTTGCCGTTGTCCCTGCCGGCGCTGCTGTGGGGACGTTTTATCGGCGCGGCGTTGGTGGGTGGCTTGCTCGCCAGTTCATTGATCGTCGGCTTTCTCGTCAGCCCGGTGCTGGGCTGGCTCGGCTGGGTGCCGGCGGCTAGCATCGGCGCCCCCATGTGGTCGGCGCTGGGGTTTGCCTGGGTCGCCTTGCTGTTACCAGTGAGCACCGGGATTGGCGCGTTGTATTACTTGCTGGCCTTGCGCAGCCGAGGCCTGGCCGCACCGTTTGCCTTGGCGACGGTGCTGATGCTGTTGTGGATGTTCGCCGTGGTGGTGCTCAAGGGCGGGCATATCAACCCGCTGTTGGCGGCCAGCCTCGATCCGTCACTGTTCACCTTTGCCCAGGCCCAGGTGGAGACCTGGAACGCCGCGCAGAAATCCCAATCGCTGTTGGCGTTGACCCCGGGGTTCTGGCTTAACCGCGCGCTGTGGTGTGGGTTGCCGTTGCTGCTGCTGGCCGTCGTCCTGGCCCGCACCAGCCGCCAGGGCTTGATGGGCCGCCGCAGTGGCGCCGTGTTGGCCGAGCCGCCAATGCTGTTGGCGAGCCACGTGCGCTTGCCTGGCCCGTTACCCGCCAGCCGCTGGCCGCGGGCGTTGTGGTGCGAGGTTCGCTGGCAGGTGCGGCAGTTGTTTGCCCGGCGCATCGGCTGGGTTGCCCTCGGCTTGTTGCTGGCCATGGGCATACTCAGCGGGTTTGTTCATATCGTGTGGCATGCGCGCGGGCCGATGGTGCCGCGACCGGACCTGATCTTGCCGTTGTTATCGAGCGCGTCGTTCCTGGTGATCGCCTTCATTGTCGCGGCGCTGGTGGGGCTGGTTTGCCGGCGCGATGACGTGGAAGGCCTGGGCGCAATGTTACAGGCCACCCCGGCGCCGGCGTGGCTGCGTTTGTTGGGACGAGTGGCCTGCGTGCTGGTGGCGACGCTGGCCTTGGCGCTGGTGCCGGGGGTTGCCAGCCTGGTGATCAGCGCGCTGGTCGCCCCCGACAACTGGGCACCGGGCTTTGTGCTGATCTATCAAACACTGGTGTTCGCGCCGCCGTTGCTGGAACTGGCGATGCTCACGGTGCTGGTGCATGCCTTGATTCGTCGATCCGGCCTGGCGTATGCGACGTCCATGCTGTTGACGTTTTTCCTGGTGCTCAACCATGAATTGGGGCTGGTCAGCTATCCCGCCTATGCCATGGCGATACCGGCCCACGTGGCCTTGTCGCAACTCACGGGCTGGGCGCCCTGGCTGCCTTATCTTGCCACTTTGACCAGCTGGAAACTGGCCGGCTGCCTGGTGATGGTTGCGGTGGCGGCGTTGGCCTTGCCCCGTGGGCCGGAGCGGCGCCGTCTGAGGGATGTGCGCCGCAGCTTGCTGGGCTTGCCCGGTGTATTGCTGGTGTTGGGGGCCGTGGGTTTGCTGGGCAGCGGCGCGCTGTTGCATCGGCATCTGGTGGAGCAGGGCGACTACCGGTCGGTGGCCGAGGAACGGGCCGAGCACGCCGAATGGGAACAGCGATGGCTGGCCGGGGCGGGCGCCTGGCAGGTGGCGGACGGACGCTTGCACTTGCGCATCGACAGCGTTGCCCGACGTGTTGACGGCGAGTGGACGCTGGGAACCGTGATCGCCGCCAAGGAGCACCTGGACGCAGAATTGCCGCCGGGGTTGCACGTCACGGCGGTGAGCGTCATGGGGAGGCCAGTCGTTTATGAACAGGCGGCGGGGCATTTGCGTGTGCCTTTGGCGGAGTGCGCGGCGAGTGGCTGCAGCGTGCAACTGAACTGGACGCTGGAGGCCGCCGGCTGGCCGTCCGAAGGTGACGCATTCTGGCTGGGGCCGCGAGGGGTGTGGCTGCAAGCGCGCCGCGTGATGCCGCGCCTGGGCCTGGACAGCGAGCGCTTGCTGCGCGCGCCGGTCCAACGAGCCGAAGCCGGTTTGCCGCCTGATGTGCCGAGTTTGCCGGCAGGGTCCGCAGTCGCGGTAGACGCAGTGGCACCGGCGGGGGCGTGGCAATGGCGGGTCGAGGTCGATGGCCAGACGTTCAATGGTCACAGCGCAGCACCGCTGGATTTCGCCTATCACATGGGTGCTACGCAAGACCTCGACGGCGTGCAAGTGCTCGCCGATGCCGGTCGCCAACAAACCGCCCGTGAGGTGCGCGAAGACTTGGAGGTCATGTCCGCCTGTGTGGCTCGGCGCCTGGGCAGTCGCCCAACCGTCGAGGCCCTGAGCCAGTGGCCGACCGGCATGGGAGCCAGTCATCTGAGCCAGGCCCATCTGGTGCTCAGCCAGACGCCGGATTGGGATGTGGCGCAGGCAGGCGTCGGGCGCTGGACGCGCCGTGCCCATATCGCCGAACTGCTCGCACGGCGAATGCTGAGCGATGCCAGCGACCTGCGCCAGGCCCCGGGTTACCTCTGGCTGAGCCAGGGTGTGGCGGGCGCGATCGGCTTGCTGTGTGTCGGTGACGTCGACGGCGTTGAGGCCCGCTCGGCCTTGGTGAAGTTGATGGCCGATGATTTGACCCGCGCCTTGAGCAATGACGGCGAGCCCGTCGGCACCTTGGCCACTGCCCGGGAACAGGGCTGGGTCGCGACGTATGCACCGCTGGCCAGCCTGGACTGGGTGGCCGGACAAAGCGCCGAACAACTGGCGGCAATGACCGCAAGCATCCGAAATGGCCAGGGATGGCCCGCCGCGATCCAGCACCTGTTGGGCGCGCCCTCTGACCAGGCGATCACCCCAGCGCTCAAGCGCTGGGGGCCTGCGCAATGAATTTGAACCATCCCTTTTGCCTGGAGTTGTTCCATGTCAGCACCGCTGTCGATCAAACCGCTGCGCCGTCCCCTCGGCTGGCGGGAGAATGTCTTGACCCAAACCCTGGCACTGGCCTTGTCCAGCCAGATGTGCGCGGCCTATGCCGCTGATTATCAACCTGTCGCCAGCACGGAGGTGATCGAGCTGGCCCCGTTGATGGTCAGCGCTCGGTTGAACGAAGAAAGCGCCAAGGACATTCCCTTCGGGCTTACCGTGATCGACGGGCAAACCCTCGAAACCCGGCGCTTGCGCACCCTGGAAGACGCGTTGCGCACCACACCGGGGGTGGATGTGAATTCCTGGGGCGGCGCCAACGACGCCAATGTGCGCATCCGCGGTGTCGGTTCGCTGAACCAGATGAGCATGGACGACGGCTCGGTGGTGCTGAATGTGGACGGGGTGCCGATGTCGGTGCGCAACGCGGCGATGGCCACCCTCGACGTGGAGCAGGTCGAGGTGCTCAAGGGCCCTCAGGGCACGTTGTTGGGACGTAACAGCGAGGCGGGCGCGATCAACGTCACCACGCGCAAGCCGACCCGCGAACGGGAAGGTTATGTGCGCGGCGAAGTCGGTAGCCAAGGCCAGTTCATGACCGAAGGCGCCGTGGGCGGGCCATTGACCGAATCCCTGGCGGGGCGCATTGCCGTGCGCCGCAGTGGCTTCGATAACTGGGTCGACGACCAGCAGGATGGCGACCCGTTGACCCAGCCACGGGACCTGGCCCTGCGCGGCAGCCTGCTGTGGGACAACGACCAAGGCACGACCGGCCTGCTGACCGCCGAGCGCCAGCGCGCCGAGCATTATGCCGGCCTGGAGATGCTGCGCCCCTTTGGCAACCGCCCCAGCCTGGACTACACGCCCGGCACGTTCGATGGCAACCAGAAGACCAACGAGCGTTATTCCTTCGAACTCAACCATGACCTGGCGCAGTCGCGGATTACCTCGATCAGCGCCTACACCAGCACCGACCTCAATGCGGTCAAAGGTTACGACCGCAACATCACCGAGGCGCTGTACGGTTCGCCGTTCGAATACCTGATCGAGGATTCTGCCAAAGAGCGTGTGTGGAGCCACGACCTGCGCTTGGGGTCGCAGGCCGATGCCGATGTGTTCTGGGTGACCGGGGTGAACTTGTCACGCTCCGAGCGCAGTTTCGATTCCGACAACTTCACCAACGGCGCACAACAGAGGCGCGATTTCAGCACCAACAGTTATGCCGCCTACGGCGAGGTGACGTACCCGATTGCCGAAGACTGGAAACTCACCACCGGCCTGCGCCACACCTGGGACCGCAAGACCTATGGGGCCGACTATTCCAGCGGCGGCAATACCGTTGGCGACAACCGTCGGTTGCAGGACAACTACAGCACCGGGCGCGTGGCGCTGAGCTACACACTGACGCCGCAGACGAACCTGTACGCGGTACTGTCGCGAGGCTATAAATCCGCCGGATTCAACGATTACGCCACCTCGGTCAAGGACAGCGAACCCTACAAGGCCGCGAAGGTGAACGCTGTCGAAGTCGGCTTCAAGCACGAAAGCGCCGAGGGGGCCTTGAGTCTCGAGGGGGCGTTGTTCCTGACCCGGGTGCAGGACGATCACCTGTTGGGGTATGACTTCAACACCCTGGCGGTCAGCGCCGTGAATGCCGACACCCGCAGCAAGGGCGCCGAGCTGTCGAGCACCTGGCATGTCACGGATGAGCTGACAGTGGGCAGCGCCATCAGCTACACCAACGCGGTGGTGACCTCCGATGCACCGGGGGTTTCTGGCGGTGATGTCGCGGCGGGAAGTCGCGTGCCGGATGTGCCGCTGTGGAGCGGCAACTTCAGCGTCGCCTGGCAGAAAGAGCTGGGCGCGTTCCTGGGCTTGCCGGCGCCGCGCCTCAATACGTTGCTCAACTATCGCGTGCAGAAAAATCGCCCGGCCGACCCGCAGAATCACTACGACCTCAAGGGCTATGCCAAGTTGGACCTGCACCTGGGCGTGGAGAGCGGCGGTTCGGAAGTCTACCTGTGGGGCGATAACCTGCTCGATGCGCGCTATGACTTGTATGGTTCGTATTCCACCGACCAGGTGCTGACCGGCATGCCGGGCCGAGGACGCTCGGCCGGCGTGGGGTACAGCTATTCGTTCTGAGTGCCCCTTGAGTCAAAGGGCAGGTTAGAACTGATAGGTGTAGCCGACCCCCAAGGTGCGCCGCCGTGCCGGCGCACCGTAGGCCACCGGTTCGCTGTAGAAACCATAGGTGTCGTAGGTTTGGTTCAGCAGGTTGTCGGCGAAGGCATAGACTTCGCCGAAGCGGCTTTCCAGGCCTGCGCGCAGGTCGAGTTTCTCGTAGTTGTCCAGGTTGAAATGGTTCTGCGGATCGGCGGCGCGTTCGCCCACCAGGCGGTAATTGAGGCTGGTGTTCAGGGTGGTTTCGCCCAGGCTGGCGAAGGTGCCCAACGGGTGCTGCCAATTGATGTTGAAGTTGCCGCTCCAGCGCGGCACATCCGGGGTACGGTTGCCGGCGGCGATATCGCCGGCCTGGATGCCGTGGACGGCGCTGGTGATCTTGGCGTCGAGGTAAGTGGCGCTGGCGGCCAGGGTCAGGCCGTGGTCGAAATGCCAGGTGCCTTCCAGTTCGGCGCCGCGGGTGCGAGTATCGGCATTGAACGCATTGGTCGCGAAGGTGGCCGCGTTGTAGCCCAGCAGGTGGTCGTCGTGTACGCGGGTGTAGAACAGCGCACCGTTCAAGCTGCCGCGGCGGTCTTCTGTTTCACTTTTGAAGCCCAGTTCAGCGGCTCTGCTGACGGCGGCCTTGTAGGGCTCGCTGTCGCTGACCTGCGACGCATAGTCATTGAATCCCCCGGATTTGTAACCTCGCGCCAGTTGCACGTAGACGTTGGTTTGCGGGGTGAGCGCGTAGCTCAGGGCCACGCGGCCGGTGCCGTAATGGTCGGTCAGCTGGCGTGAATCATCCACGGCGCTGGCACCATTGATGTATTGGCCATCGTAGGTCTTGCGATCCCAGGAATGGCGATAGCCCGTGGTGAGTTTCAGGCGCTCGCTGAGCGGGAAGGTGACTTCGCCGTAGCCGGCATAGGTGGTGGTGGTGAAATCGCGGAACCTGGCACTGTCAGTGCCATAGGTGTTGCGCGGGGTGTCGTAGCTGCGCTCGTTGCGGCTGGCGGCAAGGCCGGCGATCCAGAATGTCTCGGAATCGGGCAGTGAGCTCAAGTGCAGGTCTTGGCTCCAACTGCGCTCGAAGGATGTGTCCACCACCCAGTACTCGCTGGGCGTGCCGTACAGGGCGCCCATCAGTTTGCTGTCATAGGCGATCAAACCCTCGAAGTCGGCGGTGGAGGTGGCGGTCGTAGAGGTCAGGCGACTGTTGGCGAAGTCATGATCGACCTTCACCGTATAGCGTTCGGTGGTCTTGTAATTGTCGTCGAACAGGCCGGGCGTCAGGTCCAGGCTGGGGTCACTGCCGTAGGGGCGCAGCACCAGCGAGTTGGTGGCCCGCTCGGTTTTCTGGCGTTCGGCACTGAACAGCACCTGGGTCTCGTCGTTGAGGTCCCAGAGCAGGCTGGCGCGATAAGCCTCGTTGCGCGGCTGGGTGATGGGATCGTTGTTCCGGTCATTGTCGATCCAGCTGTCATAGCCGGCACGGCGCACCGCCAGGCGACCGCTGAGGTTGTCGCTGATCGGCCCGCCGATGGCCCCTTCGCTGAGGAACTGGCCCTCCTGGCCGACTTCGCCGCGCACATAACCTTCCAGTTCCCGGGTTGGCTGGCGGGTGGTGATGTTCACCGCGCCCGCCTGGCCAATCGCACCGGACATCGTGCCCTGGGGCCCCTTGAGCACTTCGATGCGGTCGATATCCAGGGTGCCGAAGCCGAGGCTGCGGGAGGCGACTGGCACACCGTCGATGTTGAAGGCCACTGAGCTGTCATCCATCGACATCTGGTACAGCGAGCCGACGCCACGGATCAGCACGTTGAAGTCATTGGGGCCGCCGGATGAATTGACATTGACCCCGGCGGTATTGCGCAGGGCACTTTCCAGCGTGTCGAGGCGCTGGGTACGCAGTTGCTCGCCACTGATCACGCTAAGGCTGATGGGCAGGCTCTTGGGATCTTCCTGCTCCATGCGCGCAGTCACGGTCGAGACGGGCAATTCAAAGATTTCGCCGCTGTCGGCAAGGACTGGACTGGCCAGTGTCCAAGTTAAAACTATTGTTATAGTATTACGCTTGTAGCAAGATCGAGGGGGCGTCGTCGTGTTGCGTCGTGCAGACATAATGGGGCCTTGACTGAGGGTTTTGAGCGGTGCGCGTTAGCGTCGGCAGACACGAATAAGCGCAGCGTGTGCGACGCGCCAGATGCTAATAATTATCAATTGCACAACTCTACCCCGATGTGATCTGATTCGAGCCGTATCCGGTCAACCAGGAGATTCACGATGTCAGTCGTTCAAGGAGGCGCAGGAGAGCCGATGCCGGTCTCGCGAATCATTACGGGAGAATATGGAAGCGACCTCGGACCCGGGGCGCATTGTCGGGTGACGCGCATGGCCCTGCAGGACGGACTCGACATCGTGCGCTGGCAAAGCAAGTTCGAGCAGCCAATCGAATTGCCCCTGCAGGATGACAGCGACTGCATTCATTTCAGCTTCACCAACTTGCTCAAGGGCAAGGCCGCCTGCAGTTTCCGTGACGGTCGTCGGCAGCGCCGCTATGTGATTGACGAAGGCGCGGGTTGCATCAGCTATGGCCGCCGTCGCGATGGCCTCTACCATCAGCATGGCGAGATCGACAACATCACGGTCATGATCCGTCCCGAGGTGCTGTCACAGTGGGAGTTGAAACTCGACCCGCTGCTGAACAAGGCACTGGCCTGCGATCATTGTTTCCTGGACGGCCACCGCAGTGGCGAAATGAGCGCGACCGCGCATCTGTTGTGCAAGGCCATGGACCCGAGCCCAGACTTGCCAATGGGCCAGCCCCGAAGCGGCCTCTGGCTGTATGGCCAGAGCGTGACCCTGGTCAGCCTGTTCCTGGAAGCACGCCGTAACGTGGAATGCACCTGCCGTGTCAGCCACATCGACCGCCAACGCCTGTTGCGTGCGCGCGAACGCCTGCTAGCCGACCTGGGCAAGGCACCCAGTTTATCGGAACTGGCGCGCGAGTCGGGCATGAGCCAGCCCAAGCTCACCCGCGGGTTCCGCCAGCTGTTCTTCAACAGTGTCTACGGCGTCTTCCAGCAAGCGCGGATGATCCAGGCCCGTAGCCGCTTGTTGAACGGCGATGAGTCGGTGATGCGAATCGCGTCGGACCTCGGCTATGCCAATGCCAGCCATTTCGCCACAGCCTTTCGCAAGCAGTTCGGGATCAACCCTTCGCTCCTCAAGCATGGCGGAAGAAACAAGCTATCGATCTAGGTCAGGGCCACCAAAGCCGATGATCGCCTTGGTTTCCAGATATTCCTCAAGGCCGAAGACGCCGTACTCACGACCATTGCCCGAACGCTTGTAACCACCGAATGGCGCCATGGGATTCCAGGCCGGGTAGTTCAGGAGCACTTGCCCCGCGCGGATACGAGAAGCCACCGCGCGCGCCAGATCAAGGTCCTCTGACTGAACATGGGCGCCGAGGCCATAGATCGTATCGTTGGCGATAGCGACTGCCTCATCGATGGTTTCGTAGGCAATGATGCACAGCACCGGCCCGAAGATTTCTTCTTGGGCGATCCGCATGGCGCTATCCACCTCGGAGAAAACCGTCGGGCGGGTGTAGAAACCCTTTTCAAAACCCGGCACGCGGCCCAGTCCGCCGCACAGCAGTTTGGCGCCCTCATGCAGGCCGGCCTCGATCATGGCTTGGACGCGATTGAACTGGGCTTCATTGGCGATGGGGCCCAGTACCGTTTCCGGTGATTGCGGATCGCCGACGATGATCGCATTGGCGGTGGCGGCCGCTAGCGCTTCGACCTCCGCCAGCCGGGCCTTGGGTACGAGCATCCGGGTGGGGGCGCTGCATGACTGCCCGACGTTGCGAAACGCCGCCATGACGCCCAGTGGGACGGCTTTGGCAAAGTCGGCATCGGGCAGCAGGATATTCGGGGATTTGCCGCCTAATTCCTGCCCGACCCGCTTCGCCGTCGGCGCGGCCGCCTGGGCCACCAGCGCACCCGCGCGGTTCGAGCCGGTAATGGAAATCATGTCGACACTCGGGTGTGCGGCCATCGCCGCGCCGACCACATGGCCGCTGCCGTTCACCAGGTTGAAGACGCCCGGTGGAAGGCCTGCGTCATGGACCACCTGTGCGAACAATAGAGCGCTGAGCGGCGACAGTTCACTGGGCTTGAGCACCACCGTACAACCGGCCGCCAGCGCCGCGGCGACTTTTGCGGTGATCTGATAAAGCGGCCAGTTCCACGGCGTGATGAGGCCGCAGACGCCGATAGGTTCGCGTTGGATCGCGGTGCCGTTCTCGACGGCCTGGAAACGATACGTGGCCAGCAAGTCGCGGGCGACCCGAACGTGCTCAGCCGCCAGGGGCACTTGCATCGCCCGTGCAGAACCGATGGCGGCGCCCATTTCCAGGGAGATCGCCTGGGCAAACGCCTCTTTGCGCTCAAGAATAAGCTCATGGATCTTGCCCAGCACCCGTGCGCGCGCCGCTGTGGAAGTCACAGACCAATCGGCAAACGCGGCACGCGCCGCCGCGACCGCCCGATCGACATCCTCGGCAGACCCGCTGGCGACCTGTGCAACGATTTCCTCGGTTGCCGGATTGACCACCGGCAAACTGGCCGGGCTGACCGGCGCCGACCAACCGCCATTGATGTAGAACAGAGGGGCGGTTTGCGGATCAACGCTGTAGCGATTTGAAGATTGGGTAGTCATCCAGGGCGTTCCTTTCGAGCCGTATGCGAGTCTGCTCAATACGCTAACAAAGCAGCCCAGGGACAATATGCCGTTGTTCAAGGGCGCAAAGGAGAATCTGCCGTATCTGCCTGTTTAACTGGTCATTACCGTGTGGCGAGGGAGCTTGCTCCCGCTGGGCTGCGCAGCAGACCCTTCTTTGTGAGTGCTTCGCACTGGAACGCCAGCCATGCGGGGCGGGCTGATAGCCGACCTGATCCTTGGTGGGACCGCGTTCCTCCTGTGGGAGCGGGCTTGCTCGCGAAGGCGGTGTGTCAATTTGCGGAGATGTTGGGTGTGCCGGCCTCTTCGCGAGCAGGCTCGCTTCCACAGGGAATCCTGGGTGTTCATGAGTCTTGTATTCACAGCAAGTCCCATTGTGGGAGCGAGCCTGCTCGCGAAGGCGGTGTGTCAATTTGCAGTGATGTTGGAGGTGCCGCCCTCTTCGCGAGCAGGCTCGCTCCCACAGGGAATCTTGGGTGTTCATAGGTCTTGTGTTTACAGCTGGTCCATTGTGGGAGCGAGCAGGCTCGCTCCCACAGGAAATCTTGGGGTGTTCATGAGTCTTGTATTCACAGCGAGTCCCATTGTGGGAGCGGGCTTGCTCGCGAAGGCGGTGCGTCAGTTTGCGGTGATGTTGGATGTGCCGGCCTCTTCGCGAGCAGGCTCGCTCCCACAGGGAATCTTGGGTGTTCATGAGTCTTGTGTTCACAGCTGGGCCCATTGTAGGGGGAAGAAACGGATACACACACAACTCCCCGTCCCAGGAGCAAATACCAAAGCCCCCGCAAAGTCTGCTGAACACATCCCGCAAAACGGTGCTTTGTACCAGCCGACCTATACTTTTAACCGTTTATGCACGGTTTCTTGGTGTTGTAATAAACACCAGATTCAGCATGGCACTGATGCTTCCAGAACGGAGTAGCGGCTTGCCCTGGTCATACATCCTCAGTGCAAGCCCGATGCACCCGACCGGCTGAAGAAGATGCTTTTTTAAACGCCCCCGGCCCTCAATGGACATCCTGAAAATGCCAGCACCGTTAATCTCCGTAGAGACGCATTCTGAACTTCCGACACACGCTGACGTTGTCGTGATCGGCGGCGGCATTATCGGGACCTTCACGGCCTATTACCTGGCCAAGCGCGGCATGAAGGTCGCGCTGGTGGAAAAAGGTCGCGTGGGGGCAGAGCAGTCGAGTAGAAACTGGGGCTGGTGCCGCCAGCAGAATCGAGACGCACGCGAGCTGCCGCTGTCGACCAAAAGCCTGGATCTGTGGGAGCAATTCGCGGCAGAGACCGGGGAAGACACCGGCTTCAGAAGATGTGGCCTGCTCTATCTGAGCAACAACGAGAAAGAGCTGGCCGGTTGGGCAAAATGGGGTGAGTTCGCCCGTACCGTCAATGTGCAAACCCACATGCTGACGGCGGAGCAGGCCGCCGAACAGGGTCGGGTGACGGGCAAGCCATGGAAAGGCGGGGTCTTTTCACCAACCGACGGTACAGCAGACCCATCCCGTGCCGCGCCGGCGGTGGCACGGGCCATCATCAAGCTGGGCGGCACCGTGCACCAGGGCTGCGCCGCCCGTGGCCTCGAGACTGAAGGCGGGCGGTTATCCGCGGTCGTCACCGAGAAGGGCACCATTCGCACCCAACTCGCGGTGCTCGCCGGTGGCGCCTGGGCATCCTCTTTCTGCCGTCAATATGGCATTCGCTTTCCCCAGGCGTCCATTCGTCAAACGATCCTGTCGGTGTCCAAGGGCGCCAAAGAAATTCCGGATGCGCTCCATACGGATGAAATCTCCATGACCCGTCGCGCCGATGGCGGGATGACGTTGGCCATCAGCGGCAGAGGGCGCGTCGACCCGACCTTGCAACTGCTGCGTTTCGCCCCACAGTTCCTGCCAATGTTCCAGCGCAGGTGGCGCAAGCTGGCTCCCGGTGGCCTGGAGGGTTTCCAGTCGGGACACGAAGGCTTGGGTCGCTGGCGGTTGGACCAGCCAACGCCGATGGAGCGCATGCGAATCCTGGATCCGAAAGCAGACGCCTCGACGGTTGAGTTGACTTACAAGCGCGCGGTAGACCTGATCCCGGCGCTGAAGGCGTCGTCGGTCACCGCAGCCTGGGCAGGCTATGTGGACAGCACGCCGGATGGCGTCCCCGGCATCGGCGAGATGGCCAGCCTCCCTGGCCTGGTGCTGGCGGCGGGGTTCAGTGGTCATGGCTTCGGTATCGGCCCGGGGGCGGGCCACTTGATCGCCGACATTATCTGTGACATGACCCCACTGGTCGACCCGCGGCCTTATCACCCGGACCGTTTCCAATCTTCAGCCTGGGGCAAGGTCGCGGAGTTCTGAGGACAAAGGATCTCCAAGCCACGACACCATGAACGGGCGCCTCCTGAAAGGGAGGCGCCCGTTCTTGTTTTTGCAGGGGTAGCGCGGGCGTAGATTCTGCCGCATACAGCGGCTCACGTGGATTTTTGCGCACCATTTGCGCCCGTAAGTCCCTTGAAAACGGTGCCAATGCCCGCGCTTGGCGCATCCCGCACAGTCTGCTGAGCAGGCCCCGAAAAACGGTGGTTTGTGCCAAGCGACCTATACTTTTAACCGTTTATGCACGGTCTCATGATGCTGTAATAAATCCGTGATGCAGCGTTGCACCCAGCCTTGCAGAACGGCGCAACTGCTTGCCCCTCATGACCTCAACCATCACTCAGGACTGCACTCATGAGCTTCCTTCGCCCCAAGTTCATTACCTTTGACTGCTACGGCACGTTGACCAACTTTCAGATGGGCACCATGACGCGCGAGCTGTTCGCCGATCGGGTCCCTGCCGAGCAGATGGACCAGTTCGTCAAGGATTTCTCGGCCTATCGCCTGGACCAGGTGATGGGTGACTGGCGGCCATATGATGAAATCCTCAAGACTGCCTTGGCCCGGGTCTGCAAGCGTTGGGGCGTCGAGTACAAAGACGAAGGCCAGCTCTATTACGATGCCGTACCGACCTGGGGCCCCCATGCTGATGTACCGGCAGGCCTGTCGAAAATCGCCGACAAGATCCCCCTGGTGATTTTCTCCAACGCGATGGACGAGCAGATCATGTCCAACGTCGACAAGCTCGGCGCGCCTTTCCATAAAGTGTTCACGGCTCAACAAGCCCAAGCCTACAAGCCGCGCCTGGCCGCCTTCGAGTTCATGCTCGATAACCTCGGCTGCGGGCCGGAGGATGTCCTGCACGTGTCCTCGAGCTTCCGTTATGACCTGATGTCGGCCGACGACATGAAGATCAAAAACAAAGCGTTCGTGGCCCGTGGTCATGAGCTGCCTGGGAACGTTGGCTACAGCTACCACCAGATCCCGGACATCGGCGGATTGGCCGGTCTGGTCGGGCTCTGAGTCTCTGGGCACTCTTCAAGGCATAAGGGGTTAGACATGGGCAGTGAGTCTTACTGGCTCGATACCGCACCGGCATTCACCGGTGCCCAGCTCGGTGCGTTGCCCGGGCAGGTCGACGTGGCCATCGTCGGCGGTGGTTTCACTGGCCTGGCCGCGGCCCGGGCCCTGGCCTTGAAGGGCGCCAATGTGGTGGTGCTGGAAGGCGGGCGGGTCATTGGCGAAGCCTCGGGGCGCAATGGCGGCCAATGCAATACCGGCGTTGCCCAGGACTACGCGGCACTGAGCGCCAGTCTCGGCGCCGATAAAGCACGCGCCTATTACCAGGCCTATGAAAGCGCCGTGCAAAGCGTTGTCTCGCTGGTGGAGCAGGAGCAGATTGCCTGCGACCTCAAGCGCAATGGCAAGCTCAAGCTGGCGGCCAAGCCCCTGCATTACGAAGGCTTGGCGCGCACCTGCGAATTGATCCGGCGGGAGGTCGATGCCGAGGTCGAGTTGCTGTCTGCCCAGGAGACCCTCGCTGAAGTCAATTCGGCCCAGTTCCATGGCGGCTTGCTGCAACGCAACGGCGTGCAGATGCATGTCGGGCGTTTCGGGGTCGGGTTGGCCGAAGCCGCATCTCGTCACGGCGCGTTGATCTTCCAGGGCGTGTCCGTCACGGACTGGAAAGCCAGCGCCGGTGGCTATCGGGTCAATACCACCAAGGGATCGCTCCACGCCACGCAGGTCCTGCTGGCCACTGGCACCTCCCAGCAGGGTGGGTTGGGCTGGTATCGGCGGCGGATCGTGCCCGTGGGCAGTTTCGTGATCGCCACCGAGGTGTTGCCCCAGGCGCTGATCGACAACTTGCTGCCGGCCCATCGCTCCTATGTCACCAGCCGCATGATCGGCAACTACTTTCGCCTGACGCCGGACAACCGCCTGCTGTTTGGCGGGCGTGCGCGGTTCGCCATGTCTGACAGCGTGTCGGATGCCAAGAGCGGCAAAGTCCTGCACGCAGCGATGGTGCGGATGTTCCCGCAGTTGGCTCACGTGAAGGTCGATTATTGCTGGGGTGGTCTGGTGGACATGACCTCCGACCGACTGCCCCGGGCCGGCCAGCACGGTGGCATTTATCACTCCATGGGCTACAGCGGCCACGGCGTGCAGATGTCGGTGCACATGGGCCAAGTCATGGCCGACGTCATGGCCGGCAAGGTCGAGGCCAACCCTTGGCGCGAGCTCGATTGGCCAGCCATCCCCGGACATTTTGGCAAGCCCTGGTTCCTGCCCCTGGTCGGTGCGTATTACCGCCTTCAAGACTATTTGCACTGAGTGGCGGGGGACGCTTCACGTTTCAACACATTGCGTTAATCGCGAGCCATCGAGCCTTATCACTTCCGAAAGGTAGAACTGACATGACTGACAAAAAAAACAGTATCGACACCCAGCTGATAACAGGTACGGAAAGTCTGCGCATCTTCGAAGGGCTCAATCGCGGCATGTCGCGCCGCAATGCTTTGCAAATGCTCGGATTGGCCGGGGTGACGGTGGCGAGCGCGGGTAGCCTGTTCGGCGCCGCCGGCAAGTTGTTCGCCGATGAGCAGGCCGCAACCCCTGGCAAAGGCAAGCCTGGCGGTCGCATCCGTGTCGCAGGCTCGACCAGCTCCACCGCCGACACCCTGGACCCGGCCAAAGGTTCGTCGTCCACCGACTATGTGCGCCACTACATGTTCTATAACGGGCTGACGCGTTTCGACAGCCACATGGTGCCGCAACTGGAACTGGCCGAGCGTATCGAAACCACCGACGCCACGCTCTGGGTGATCAGCCTGCGCAAGGAAGTGACCTTCCACAATGGCAAGGCACTGACCGCCGCCGACGTGGTGTTTTCGTTGTTGCGGCACAAGGATCCGATCACCGGCTCCAAGGTCTTGCCGCTGGCGTCGCAGTTCGCTGACGTCAAAGCCGTCGGCACCCATGAAGTGCAGATACAGTTGACCGGCCCCAACGCTGAATTGCCGTCGGTGCTGGCCGTTTCTCACATGTTGATCGTGCCAGAGGGCACCAGCGATTTCAGCCAGGGCGTCGGTACCGGTCCGTTCAAGGTCAAGGAGTTCAAGCCTGGGGTGCGTTCCATTGGCGTGCGCAATACCAATTACTGGAAACCCGGCTTGCCGTACCTGGACGAGATCGAATTCATCGGCATCGCCGACGAATCGTCACGGATCAACGCCCTGTTGTCAGGGGACGTGCACATCGTCAACGAGGTCAACCCGCGCTCGACCACTCGCATCAAGGACAGCGCCAAGCACCGGGTCATTGACTCACCGTCGGGCAACTACACTGACTTGATCATTCGTCAGGACCAGATGCCTGGCAAAAGCCCGGAATTCACCCAGGCCATGAAGCTGCTGCTGGATCGGGAACAGGTCAAGTCGGCGATCTTCCGGGGTTACGCCAGGGTCGGCAACGACCATCCGATCGCCCCCGGCGCACGCTTCTACAACGCCGAACTGCCGCAACGGGCCTACGATCCGGAGCAGGCCAAGTTCCTGCTCAAGAAGGCCGGCATGGCAGACATCAGCATGCCGCTGATGTGCTCGCCAGCGGCGACCGGCTCGGTGGACGTCGCGGTGTTGCTGCAGCAGTCCGCCAAGGAGGCCGGGCTCAAGCTCAACGTCAACCGCCTGCCGAGCGATGGCTATTGGTCCAACCACTGGGCCAAGCACCCGCTGAGCTTTGGCAACATCAACCCACGGCCGAATGCCGACATGTTGTTCTCGCAGTTCTTCCAGTCGAGTGCGCCGTGGAATGAGTCCGGCTGGAAAAACGAACAGTTCGACCAGCTGTTGATCCAGGCCCGCGGTGAAACCGACGAGGCCAAGCGCGGCAAGATGTACGGTGACATGCAAGTGCTGGTGCATGAGCACTGTGGTATTGGCGTCCCGGTGTTCATCAGCAACATCGACGGTGCCGATCAGCGCGTCAAGGGCTACGGCGCCAACCCCCTGGGCGGTTTCATGGGCTACATGTTTGCCGAGCAAGTCTGGCTGGACGCCTGATGAACGTCGGGTTTGGGCCATATTGCATGAGGGTCGGATGATGAACAGCAACACACTCTGGTTGATTGGCCGCCGCCTGGGGGCGGCGGTCGTGACCTTGTTGATTGTCTCCATGGTGGTATTCGCCATCACGGCGGTACTGCCGGGAGACGCGGCGCAACAGGCGCTGGGGCAGTTCGCCACGCCAGAACAGGTGGCGGCCCTGCGGACGAAAATGGGTTTGGACCAGCCCGGTGTGTTGCGATACCTGCACTGGCTGACGAGCCTGCTCAGCGGTGACCTGGGCATGTCCATGTCCAATGCCATGCCGGTCATCGATCTGATGGCCGGCCGGGTCCCCAACACGTTGATGCTGGCGGCTGCCACCGCGTTGGTGTCGGTGCCTGTGGCCTTGGCCCTGGGCATCGGTTCGGCCATGGGCCGGGGCGGGCGCATCGACAGCTTCCTGAGTTTTTTCACCTTGACCATGGTGGCGGTGCCGGAATTCCTGGTCGCCACCTTGGCGGTGCTGATCTTCGCGGTGAACCTGGGCTGGTTGTCGGCGCTGTCCTACGCCAGTGACATCACCTCACCCTGGCAATTCATGCGCACCTACGCATTGCCGGTCATGACGCTGTGCTGCGTGATCGTCGCGCAAATGTCGCGCATGACCCGGGCGGCGGTGATCGATCAGCTCGACAGCCCTTACGTGGAAATGGCGCGGCTCAAAGGCGTGAGCAATATCCGCATCGTACTTCGGCATGCCTTGCCCAATGCCATCGGCCCCATCGCCAATGCCATCGCCCTGAGCCTGTCCTACTTGTTGGGCGGGGTGGTGATCGTCGAAACGATCTTCAACTATCCCGGCATCGCCAGCCTGATGGTCGATGCCGTGACCAACCGCGACATGGCCCTGGTCCAGGCCTGCACCATGTTGTTTTGTACGGCGTACCTGGCGTTGGTCTTGATTGCCGACCTGTGCGCGATACTGTCCAATCCGAGGCTGAGAAACCAATGAACAACCTCATTGTGAAGTCCCCGACGGCGGCCGTTGCGCTGGGGTTGGGCAAAGACGCCCACACCAAGTCCTGGCTGGGCCTGGTCGGTGCTGCGATGTGTGTGATCTGGTTGCTGGTGGCCATCTTCGGCCCGTGGCTGGCGCCACATCCGGTGGGGGAGGTGGTCTCCGACAACGTGTTCGACAGCCTCAGCGCCACGTATCCGTTAGGCACCGATTACCTGGGCCGCGACATGCTCAGCCGGATCCTCGTCGGCGCGCGCTTCACCGTCGGCCTGGCGTTGGTGGCCGCGGTGTTGTCCAGCACCCTGGGAACCAGTCTGGCATTGCTGTCGGTGGTGTCGCCCAAGTGGCTGGATGAGTTGATCAGTCGCCTGATGGACGCGTTCATTTCGATCCCCAGCAAGATGCTCGCGCTGATCATGGTCTCGGCCTTCGGCTCTTCGGTCACCTTGCTGATCTGTACGGCGGTGTTGAGCTATACCCCCGGCGCCTTCCGCATCGCCCGCAGCATGGCGGTGAATATCGAGGCCCTGGAATACGTGCAAGTGGCCCGTACCCGGGGCGAGCGTCGCCTGTACATCGCTTGCGTGGAAATCCTGCCGAACATCCTCAACCCGGTGCTGGCGGACCTGGGCCTGCGCTTTGGTTTCATCGTGCTGTTGCTCAGTGGCATGAGTTTCCTGGGGCTGGGCGTGCAACCGCCGGATGCCGACCTGGGCTCGCTGGTGCGCGAGAACATCGGTGGGCTCAATCAAGGGGCACCGGCTATTGTGATTCCAGCACTGGCCATCGGCACCCTGACCATCGGCGTGAATCTGTTCATCGACCGGTTGTCGTCGCGACGTAGCCGACGTTCGGGAGGACATTGAAATGAGCGAGTTGATTCGAGTACAGGACCTGCGCGTGGTCGCCTGTGGCGAACGCGGTGAGGTGGACATCGTCAAGGGCGTCAGCTTCTCCCTGGAAAAAGGCGAAGTGTTGGCGTTGATCGGCGAGTCCGGTTCCGGCAAGACCACCATCGCCCTGGCGCTGCTCGGTTATGCCCGGCGCGGGTGCCGACTGGCGGGCGGCGTCGTGCAAATCGGCGAGCATGACATGCTGGCGTTGGGCGAAAGCCAGTTGCAGAAGTTGCGCGGCAATCGGGTCTCCTATATCGCCCAGAGCGCTGCAGCAGCGTTCAACCCGGCGAAGAAACTCATCGACCAAGTGGTGGAAGGCGCCCTGATTCATGGCCTGGGTAGTAGCGCAGAGCTTGAGGCCAAGGCCATCGAATTGTTCCGCGACCTGGCCTTGCCAGACCCTGAACGCATCGGCCAGCGCTATCCCCACCAGGTGTCCGGTGGGCAACTGCAACGGGTGATGGCGGCGATGGCGCTGATCAGCGATCCGTTGCTGGTGGTGCTCGACGAGCCGACCACGGCCCTGGACGTGACGACCCAGATCGATGTACTGCGGGCCTTCAAACGAGTGGTGCGTGAACGGGGGGCCACGGCGGTCTATGTGTCCCACGACCTCGCCGTCGTGGCGCAGATGGCTGACCAGATCGTCGTGCTCAATGGCGGTGAAATCTTCGAACACAGCGCCACGGCGCCTTTGCTCAAGGCTCCGGCCCACGAATACACCCGCAGCTTGTTGGCAGCGGCGCGGCCGGACACGACGATCCGTCCGCCGAGCGACATCGCCCAGGACACGCCACTGCTGACCATCCAAGGGCTGACCGCCGGCTACGGCAACAAGAACGCCCAGGGCATGCCAGCGATTCGGGTGTTGGAAGACATCGACCTGACGGTTCGCCGAGGCCAGGCCATTGGCGTCATTGGCGAGTCGGGTTCTGGCAAATCGACCCTGGCACGGGTCGTGGCCGGATTGCTGGTGCCGGCCCTTGGCGGGCTGACCTTCGATGGCCAGCCCTTGGGGGGCAGCCTGTCGTCGCGCACGAATGAGCAGTTCCGACGCATTCAAATGGTCTTCCAGAATGCCGACACTGCCCTCAACCCGATGCACAGCATCAGCACGATCCTGAGCCGTCCGCTGAAGATGTACTTCGGCCTCAAGGGCGCGGCGTTGCGCGAGCGTATCGGCGAATTGCTGGACCTGGTGCGTTTGCCGCGCACGATGGCGGACCGACGCCCGAACGAACTGTCCGGCGGCCAGAAGCAACGGGTCAACCTGGCCCGGGCCTTGGCGGCCAAGCCGGACCTGATCCTCTGCGACGAAGTGACCTCGGCGCTGGACACCGTCGTCGGCGCGGCGATTCTCGAACTGCTGCGCGATCTGCGCCAGCAACTGGGAGTGTCTTATCTGTTCATCAGCCACGACATTTCCACCGTGCGCGCCTTGTGCGACGACATCGTGGTGATGTACAGCGGGCACAAGGTCCAGGCCGGTAGCCGCCAATCCTATGCCGAGGCGCCGTTCCATCCGTATACCGACCTGTTGATCCATTCCGTACCGGAGCTGCGCCAGGGCTGGCTGGAAACCTGCGGCGCAACGACTTGCCAGACGCTGCCGCCCGTTGGCCCGAAAGCCAATGTGCCCGGGCTGTGTACCTTCCTCAGTCGCTGCCCGGTACGGGTAGACGGGCTGTGCAATTGCGTCGCGCCGCAGCGGCGGATGATTGTCGGCGGCAGTGAGATCCTCTGCCATCACGATAGCGCCGAACTAATGAAAACCCAGCAATCGAACAATCTGACCGTGGCGGCATACGCATGAAACCCCGTGTATTGGATATTCTCAAACGGCTGATGGCCTTCGATACCGTCTCGTCGGAATCGAACATGGCCTTGATCGAGTACGTGCGCGATCTGCTGCTGACCAAGGGCATCGAGTCGCTGATCGTCCAGGATGAAAGCGGCCAGAAAGCCAATCTGTTTGCCAGTACCGGCCCCCGGGACGTGCCGGGGATCCTCCTGTCCGGTCATACCGACGTGGTGCCGGCGGCGGGGCAGGCCTGGACCGTCCCGGCGTTTGAGGCGACGGTGCGGGACGGGCGGATCTATGGCCGGGGCAGTTGCGACATGAAGGGTTTTATCGCACTGGCCATCGACGCCATGCTCGATGCCAGCGAGCAGCCATTGAGCCGGCCCTTGCAACTGGCGCTGTCCCATGACGAAGAGATCGGGTGCGTGGGGGTGCGTCGTTTGCTCGATGTGCTGCACCTGGCACCGGTTCGGCCGTTTCTGTGCGTCATCGGCGAGCCGACCAATATGCAGTTCGTGCTCGGGCACAAGGGCAAGGGTTCCTACCGCACCTACTGCCGCGGCCTGGAAGCGCATTCCTCACTCGCACCGCGTTCGGTCAATGCGATTCACGTGGCTTGCGATTTCATCGCCGCACTGCGCCAGAGCCAGCAGCAGTTGCAAGAGCAGGGGGCACGGGACACCGATTACGACGTGCCCTACAGCACGGTGCATGTTGGCCAGATTGTCGGCGGCAAGGCGCTGAACATCGTGCCCAACCTGTGCACCCTGGATTTCGAAGTGCGCAACCTGCCAGCGGACGACCTGGACGGGTTCCTCGAACAGATGCGCGAGCGGGCCGAACTGATCGTGAGCGAAGCCAAGAAGCTTTCCAGCGTGGCCGCCATCGAAATCGAGACCTTGAATGTCTACCCGGGCCTCGATACCCATCCGAGCATCGAAGCGGTGCGTTTCCTGAAAGACTTTGCCGCCCCGGACACCGGCACCGCCAAAGTCTCGTTCGGCACCGAAGGCGGGTTGTTCAAGCAACGCCTGGACGTGCCGGTGGTGGTCTGCGGTCCAGGCTCGATAGAACAGGCGCACAAGCCTGACGAGTTCATCGAGATCAGCCAGCTCGTCGCTGGCGAGCGTTTTCTGCAGGGGCTGTTGGGCTCGATGCGCGTTTGATCGCGTCACGGTAAAGCCTGCCGTCGAAGACTGATTTTCAGCATTCGACGGCTGTAGGACCGGCGTTTTCAGCATCCTCATCCATGGTGACTCAATAGACTGGAGACTGTCTCAGAACAGGACTCCACGCCATGCTCAAGAATCGCCTGAAAGACCCCAGCCTGCTGGTAGAACTCGCTTACATCGATGGTCAGTGGGTCGGTGCCGACAACGCCGCGACCCTGGACGTCATCAACCCGGCCACCGGCGAAGTGCTCGCCCGGGTACCGGCAATACAAGGCAGCGAAACCCGGCGCGCCGTCGAAGCCGCCGACCGTGCCTGGCCGGCGTGGCGTGCACGTCCGGCGGCAGAACGGGCGGCGCTGCTGGATCGTTGGTATCAGGCCATGATCGACAACCTCGACGACCTGGCGTTGATCCTGACCTGCGAACAGGGCAAGCCTCTGACGGAAGCCCAAGGCGAGATTCGCTACGGCGCCAGCTTCGTCAAATGGTTCGCCGAGGAAGCCCGACGGGTCTATGGCGAAACCATCCAGGCACCCAGCGGTGACCGCCGCTTGCTGACCCTCAAGCAACCGGTCGGCGTTTGCGCCGCGATCACCCCTTGGAACTTCCCCAACGCGATGATCACCCGCAAGTGCGCGCCGGCCCTGGCCGCCGGCTGCACGATCGTGGTCAAGCCATCGGACCTGACCCCACTGTCGGCCCTGGCCCTGGCCGTGCTGGCTGAGCGGGTCGGCATTCCCGCCGGGGTGTTCAATGTCGTCACTGGCATGCCTGTCGGCATTGGCGAAGAGCTGACCGGCAACCCAACGGTGCGCAAGCTTTCCTTTACCGGATCCACCGCGGTCGGTCGGCTGCTGATGCGCCAGAGTTCGGAGCACATCAAGCGCTTGAGCCTGGAACTGGGCGGTAACGCGCCGTTCATCGTGTTCGACGACGCCGACCTGGAACAGGCGGTGACCGGCATCATGCTCAGCAAATTCCGCAACGCGGGACAGACCTGCGTCTGCGCCAACCGAATCCTGGTGCAGGACGGGATCTACGAGCGCTTCGCCCAGCGTCTGGTGGAGGAGGTGGGCAAGCTCAAGGTCGGCGATGGCCTGGATGACGGCGTAAACATAGGCCCGCTGATCAATGCGGCGGCGGTCAGCAAGGTCGCTCGACACATTGACGAGGCGTTGAGCCAGGGCGCGCGTCTACTCTGTGGTGAGATTCCCCAGGGCGACAGCCAGTTCGTCCAGCCGACGGTGCTCGGCGAAACCCATGCCGGGATGCTGCTGGCCAACGAAGAAACCTTCGGCCCGGTGGCACCGCTGATGCGCTTTCGCACTGAAGAAGAGGCGCTGGCCTCGGCCAACGCAACGCCTTATGGCTTGGCCGCGTATTTCTTCACCCAGGACCTGCGCCGCTCATGGCGGTTCGGCGAGGCGTTGGAGTTCGGCATGATCGGTCTCAATACCGGGCTCATTTCCATGGACGTCGCGCCCTTTGGCGGGATCAAGCAATCGGGCCTGGGGCGTGAAGGCAGCAAGTACGGCCTGGACGAATTCCTTGAAGTCAAAGCCTTCCACATGGGTGGGTTGTGATCCGGTCAGCGTTTGAAGAGAGGAGGCACGGTTGATGAGCAAACCATTCAGAATCGCCGCGATTGCCGGCGACGGCATTGGCAAGGAAGTCTTGCCGCAAGGGTTGCGGGTATTGGAGCAGGCCGCAAAGAAATGGCAATTGGATTTGAGCATTGAAGTGCTCGACTGGGCCAACTGCGATTATTACCTGGAGCACGGGCAGATGATGCCCGACGACTGGTTCGAGCAGCTCAAGGACTTCGACGCGATTTATTTTGGCGCCGTGGGCTGGCCGGACAAGGTGCCGGATCATATTTCCCTGTGGGGTTCGCTGTTGAAGTTTCGTCGGGACTTCGACCAGTACGTGAATATCCGTCCGGTGCGGTTGTTTCCCGGTGTGCCGTGCCCGTTGGCAGGGCGCGAAGCCGGGGACATCGATTTCGTGGTGATTCGCGAAAACACCGAGGGCGAATATTCTTCGATTGGCGGCAAGATGTTCGAAGGCACCGAGCACGAGTTCGTGCTGCAGGAGTCGGTGTTCACCCGCCGTGGCGTGGACCGGATCCTCAAGTTCGCCTTCGACCTGGCCCAGACCCGGCCGCGCAAGCGCCTGACCGCGGCGACCAAGTCCAACGGCATTTCCATCAGCATGCCGTACTGGGACGAACGCACGGCCCTCATGGCGCAGCAGTACCCGGACGTCACCTGGGACAAGCAACACATCGACATTCTGTGTGCGCGCTTCGTGCTTCAGCCTGATCGTTTCGATGTCGTCGTGGCGTCGAACCTGTTCGGCGACATCCTGTCCGACCTCGGGCCGGCCTGCGCTGGCACCATCGGCATCGCGCCGTCGGCCAATCTCGACCCGGAGCGACGTTTTCCCTCGCTGTTTGAACCGGTTCATGGTTCGGCGCCGGATATCTATGGGCGGGACATCGCGAATCCGATTGCGATGATTTGGTCTGGGGCCTTGATGCTGGATTTCCTTGGCAATGGCGATGAGCGTTATCGTGCGGCTCATGATGGGATTCTCAGGGCTATCGAGCAGGTTATCGCCGAGGGGCCGATTACGCCTGATTTGGGCGGGCAGGGTTCTACTCAGGAGGTGGGTCAGGCTGTGGCGATGGCGCTTTGATTGGCTTGCTCGCGATGAGGTCAGCAGGCCCAGCCTCCATGTGACTGAACCACCGCCATCGCGAGCAGGCTCGCTCCCACAAGGGGGCTGCGGTGTACGCGAAATTTTGTGTACGCCACCGGTCCCTGTGGGAGCCGGGCTTGCCCGCGATGAGGCCAGCAGGCCCAGCATCCATGTGACTGAACTACCGCCATCGCGAGCAAGCTCGCTCCCACAAGGGGGCTGCGGTATACGCGAAATTTGTGTACGCCACCGGTCCCTGTGGGAGCCGGGCTTGCCCGCGATGAGGCCAGTCAGCCCAGCATCCATGCGACTGAACCACCGTTATCGCGAGCAAGCTTTGCTCCCACGGATCTGATGGGTGTACGACTGGGAGAGCCAGGTCGGCTTTAAGGCCGCCTCGTGGTTAACGGATATTCACACCAAGAAAAGCTACACCAGGCGATCACTTGCAAACATAGAACTTGCGCACATAGACACTGCTCTTCCACGCGCAGGGAGCGCCTCGCGGTACGAACACTGTATCGCCCGTGTTGACCGCCAGTTGGGTGCCATCGACTTGGAGAATGATGCTGCCTTCGACCAGGTACATCAACTCATGCATCGTATGGGGCCGCGCCCTACGGACATAAGGTGTCGAATCCCAAATGCCGATGCGCAGGTTGGTCGCGTCCTCGACGAACAAGTTGTTCGAGCGACATTGCGGTGTCGGGCTCAGCAAAAATTCCTCAGGCGGTGGCGTCGAAGGGGACAGCAGGGTGTGCGGGGGTAAAGCGGTCAGCCCGACATTACCCACTTCAACAGGCTGGATATCGGCACAGAATGCCCAGAGCGAGCCAGGTTGCGCCTCGATCCGAACCGATGTACCGCGGGCAATCACGGCGCTGTCACCCGGATTGAGTTCGAGCGAGTGATCCTGGCTCTGCAGGGTGACGTGTCCCGCGTGGACCACGATCGTTTCACTGTAGGGGTATGCATCGACGCTGAATGGCCCGCTCGCCTGGACGATGCCGGCAGCCATGTCATCCGTCCCGACATAAGCGATCTGCCGGTCAAAAGGATCGTTGGCTCCCAATGAGCCGGAGGTGAATGCGGTTGACGCGGGAGTGCCGTTGGCATGGGCCAACAGCACGGCAGTGGGTTCTCGCATGAGGGTGTTTCTCCGGGAGTGGACGGTATGGGGGGATCAGCCGATGGCCTGGGTCACCAGCGCAAATTGGTGCACGCCGCCGCTGGCCTGGGGCGGGGTCCCGCGGGCCATTTGGGCGACGGTGTCGACTTGCTTCAGCCCGGCTGTTTCCAGCCACGGACCGAGGCCGCTGTCGGGCAGTACATCCATGCGCACAAAAGCATCCGGTACTTGCGCCAATAGCACTGCGATCAGGTACTTGGCCTGCTCTGGATTTTCTGCCACGACCGGGCCGATGTAACGACCGCGGCCGAAGGGACGCAGAATGGCGAATCCGCGCAGTTGTCCATCGCGCTCGATGCCCACGATGTCGTCGACACTGTCGAACAGATCGTTGAGCACGGCATGCCGGTCCAGGCCGCTGCCGGCATTGGCGAGTTCGATCACCTCGTTTCGATCGGTGTCGGTCAGGCGGCGCAGACGCTCACCGGATGGCAGGTCCGTGGGGGCAGGGGGCAATACGTTCCCTTGATGCTGCTGGATATGCCCAAAGTCAACGAATCCCTGGCTGGCATAAAGGGGCGCGCCGGCCAGCGTCGCATTGAGCACGGCGGTCCGCGAACCGCACGCTTCGAGCGCCAGTTCCATCAATCTGCGCCCGATGCCCTGGCCCTGGTACTCATCGCTGACGATCACCAGGCCAATCGTGGCGTAATCACCCTGCGGGCAAGTGAACGCGGTACCGATCAAACGCCCTTCGTCCTCGACGACAAAGCCTTGGGAGGCACGCTGCAGCATGGCCCAGTCTTCCAAACGGTGGGGCCATTTCAACTGCACGGACAAGGCATGGGCCGCCGCCACATCGGCAGCGGTCATGGGGCGATAGGCATAGACAGGGCGTTGCGAGTTGGACATGACAGATCTCCATGGACAAGGGAGCGTGACCGGTCGGATTTCTCCGCTGAAAGGATTGGTATCTCACCTGCCGCCAGGCCTGACAAGAGGCCGGCATCGATTCGGTAGATTGCATAAGTTGCGGCTTCACGCGCCGCAGTTATTGCTCAAATCCGCAGCCGGCCCAGCAGCAAATATCAGCGGTTTTTTCGTCGGTGCTTTTCGTCGACGCGTGGGCGATGCGGGTCAATAACGTCGCTGGCGGTCAATCTGGCCGAGCATCGATTCGCCTCGTTGATGCCGACGGATATTGTCCAGCAGCACGCCAAAGGCACTTTCGGGTTGGGTCATCGCCGCGATATGCGGCGTCAGCAATATCTGCGGATGTTGCCAGAACGGGTGATCCGGTGCGGCCGGCTCCTGTTGCAAGACGTCGAGCACCGCGGCACTGAGCTGGCCGCTGGCCAACGCCTCAAGCAGATCTGCTTCTACCAGGTGCCCACCGCGGCCCATGTTGACCAGCGCCGCGCCCTGGGGCAGGTGTTGGAACATTTGACGGTTGAGAATCCCTTGGGTCTGCTCGGTCAATGGCAAGACACAGATCACGATGTCGCATTGGCCGAGGAACGCCGGGAGTTGTTCGTCACCGGCAAAGCAATCCACGCCAACGATAGTGTGTTCGCTGCGTGCCCAGCCAGATAAGGCGAAACCAAAGGTCTTCAAGGTGGCCAGGATCTGCTGGGCCTGCATGCCAAGCCCCATCACGCCGACCCGACGCTGGGCCGCCGGTTGCAGCAAGTGCGCCTGCCAGCACCGGGCGAGCTGTTGCTGGCGATAACGAAGCATATCCCGGTGCAGGCTGAGCACGGCGAAACTGGCGTACTCGCACATGCCCCGGGTGATGCCAGGATCGAGTAGACGCACCACCGGCAGGGGCATCGGCAGGCGATCAAGGTCAAGCTGGTCGACCCCGGCCGACAACGCAAACAGCACTTCAAGATTCGGCAACACCGTTTCGAGGTCGTCCGGCGCCTGCCAAGCGGCGAGGTAGCGAATGTCCTTCGGATCGCCGATGTCCGGCCAGGCACGCCATTCGATATCCGGCGCGTGCTCGGCGAACAGACGCTTCCATTGTTCGCCGCGTACCGGGTCGGCTTTATAAAGCAGGGCCATGGGTCACTTCTCGTAAAGGATAGGGAACATCCAGCATGCCCGAGTGGTAAAGCAGGATGTATCAAAAGAGCCTGCGTAATCCGGCGACACTGCGTTGTATGGGGCGTTTGCCGGCAGATTCCATGGGGCTGGAGGCGGCTGAAGGAATCTGCTGTTTGCCAGTGTGAAAACAGTCGATCCGAATTTCCCAGAGGCCAAGTTCGGCTTAGACAATTGCGTCGAACGCTTAACCTGTGGAACACATCGCAACCGTTTCCCGGTTGCCTGGTTCACTGTGGGAGATGCCATGAACAGTAAAGTCGAAGAAACCCCAAGCTTGCTCCGTCAACGCGATCAATTCGTGCCACGGGGTCTGGTCACCGCGCATCCGCTGGTCATCGACCGGGCCCAGGGTGCCGAGCTGTGGGACGTGGACGGGGCGCGCTATCTGGACTTCGTCGGCGGCATTGGCGTCTTGAACATTGGCCACAATCACCCGAAGGTGGTCGCGGCGGTGCAGGCCCAACTGCAGAAGGTCAGCCATGCTTGCTTCCAGGTCGTGGCCTACAAACCCTACCTCGACCTGGTCAAGCGCCTGTGCGAGCTGGTGGGTGGCGAGCAAGCCTACAAGGCGGCGCTGTTCACGTCCGGCGCGGAGGCGGTGGAGAACGCGGTGAAGATCGCCCGCGCCCACACCAATCGTCCCGCCATCATTTCCTTCCGTGGCGGTTTCCATGGGCGTACCTTGCTGGGTACGACGCTGACGGGCATGAGCCAGCCCTACAAGCAGAATTTCGGTCCCCTCGCGCCTGAGGTCTTCCATACTCCGTACCCGAATGCCTACCGCGGTTTCAGCAGCGAAATGGCGTTGCAGGCCCTCAACGAATTGCTGGCGACCCAAGTCGCTCCGGATCGCGTTGCAGCGATCATCATCGAGCCGGTGCAGGGCGACGGCGGCTTCCTGTCCGCGCCGCCAGAGTTTCTCCAGGCGCTGCGGGCCCTGACCGAGCAACACGGCATCGTGCTCATCCTTGATGAAATCCAGACCGGCTTCGGCCGTACCGGCAAATGGTTCGGTTTCCAGCACGCCGGGATTCAGCCAGACCTGGTCACCGTCGCCAAGAGCCTGGCAGGTGGTTTGCCCATCTCCGGCGTAGTGGGGCGTGCGCACATCATGGACGCGCCCTTGCCCGGTGGTCTCGGCGGCACCTATGGCGGTAACGCCCTGGCGTGTGCGGCGGCGTTGGCGGTGATCGAAGCTTACGAACAGGAACAACTGCTCGAGCGTGGCAAGGCATTGGGCGAGCGGCTGCGTCAGGGCCTGCTGGGCTTGCAGGCACGTCACCCACGTATCGGTGACGTACGCGGCACCGGCTTCATGCTCGCCATCGAATTGATCAAGGACGATGAGGCCCGCAGCCCCGACGCCGAACTCACCCAGCAACTGATCGACCAGGCCAGGGTAGGCGGGCTGTTGGTGATCAAATGCGGGGTGTACCGCAATGTCCTGCGCTTCTTGGCTCCCTTGGTCACCGAAGAAAGCCAGATCGACGAAGCACTGAACATTCTTGAAGCAGCTTTGCTACGCGTGTTGGATTAATCTCAGGTCTCGGTCGGCACCTGTAACGAGGTGCTGACCGAGGGCATTTAGCGCAGATGGATTGATGAATGCATCATGGGAGGCGACACATGCACCTGACTGAATATCGCGCGCTGCTGATCGATTGCGACGAAGTCCTGGTCGATAGGGACTCCGGTGTCTGGACGGCCCTGCAACCCTTGCTCGACAACTACCCGGGCACGCCAGACAGGGACGCGGTGTTGGCGGAATTCGACGCGGCGGTGCGCGGGCTCTATCCGCGTTTCTCCGAACTCGGCTTCAGTGGTCTGTTGTGCTTTGCCCATCGTCAACTGGCAGAGCGCCTGGGGCTCAAGGTCAGTTGGGAGGAGGGCATGAGCTTTGCCCGTTCGGCAGGCAACTGGTCGCTGTTCGAGGACGCGCCCGGCGCGATGTTGTACCTGCGCAAATTCTATCGGTTGCTGGTGTATTGCGACCGCGATGCCGAGGATCGCGAGCCCCTCTGCGAGCGTTTGGGAATCCCTCCCGAGGACTTGCATTCCCGAGCGAACAATCCATTGGAAGATGGGGCATGGCTGCAGGCGAACGCGCTCAAGCCAGAAAACATCATGCAAGTGTCCAGGCCACCTGCACAAGCGCCAAAGTCAGCGGGCCTGTGCCTGATCCGCCGTGGCCATGAGCCTGATAATCAAGAATATTCTGCCGATTTCTACATCACCAGCATGGCCGACCTGGTCGCTCAGCATCAGCTATCTTTGCGCCGTTGAATTTGCTAAAACCACTGTCAACCTGAAGACAACCGAGGGGTACACGATGGAAGGTTTAATAAAACTAGACCGAATTGATATCAGTATCCTTGTTGAACTTCAAAAGGACGGTCGAATGACCAACGTCAGTCTCGCCGATGCCGTGGGGCTGTCATCCAGCCCATGCCTGCAGCGCGTCAAGCGGCTTGAGTCGGCGGGTTATATTTCCGGCTACAGGGCTCATCTCAACCTGGCCAAGATCACTGACTCGGTCACGGTCTTCACTGAAATCACGCTGAGCGACCACAAGCGCGAGGACTTCGCCAAGTTCGAATCCAATATCCGCTTGGTCGATGAAGTACTGGAGTGCCATTTGATCAGCGGCGGCTACGACTACCTCGTGCGTTTCATGACCTGCAGCATCCAGCATTATCAGGAAGTCATCGAAGGGTTGCTGGACAAGAACATCGGCATTTCCAAGTACTTCAGCTACATCGTCATCAAGTCCCCGGTGCTAAAGGATGGGGTGCCGTTGCGTAGGTTGTTGCGTCACTGATACATCCTGGCGGCAAACCGAGCTTTTGGACTGCTCACAAGCAACAAAAAAATTTGTGCTTGTAGAAAATTTATATTGATTTTTTTAAGGCGTGTGCGGCTTTAGCATGAATATGGCCTAAGAAGCCCGGCAGACAGCGAGCCCGTTGTCCGTTCGGAAATCAATAAAAATTGCAGCCCGGAGTCCCGATGAGTCTTTCTCCTTTCCACCTCGCAATCCCCGTGTATGACCTGGCCGCCGCACGCACATTCTACGGTGAAGTGTTTGGTCTTTCCGAAGGGCGCTCCAGCAACCAGTGGGTCGACTTCGATTTCTACGGCCATCAATTGGTCATCCATGAGCACCCTAAAACCGCTTCTCAAGAAAGCGTCCATAGCAACCCCGTAGACGGTCACGACGTACCGGTGCCTCATTTCGGGATCATTCTGGAATGGGCACAATGGGAAGCGCTGGCCGAGCGCTTGAGAGCCTTCGATATCAAGTTCGTCATTGAACCCTACATTCGATTCAAAGGGCAGGTGGGGGAACAGGCCACCATGTTCTTGTTCGACCCCTGTGGTAATGCACTTGAGTTCAAAGCCTTCAAGGATATGAGTCAGCTCTTCGCAAAATAATAAAAAACCTGGCGCGAATACATCGCGCCAGGAAATTTCAAATGAGCTGGAAGCTCATGAATCTAGCTACTGCCCTTAAGCAGTCCTTTCATTCCAAAAAAAAGGCTAGACATGAAACGTATCCCATTGGTTTGGCAGATCGTTGCTGGTCTGTTGCTCGGCGTGCTCGTTGGTTGGTACTTCAATACCCACCCGCAACATCAGGTTTGGGTCAGTACCGAAGTGCTTAAACCCCTCGGCGACATTTTCATCAAGATGATGAAAATGGTCGTTGTCCCCATTGTTTTTTGCTGCATGATCCTCGGCATTGCCGGGGGCGGCGATAACAAGTCCTTCGGTCTTATGGGGGCAAAGTCCCTGATTTACTTTTTTGCGATTACCACCCTGGCCATCGTGCTGGGGCTGTGCTTTGCCAATCTGTTCGAGCCTGGTCAGGGCACCCAGATTGCTGGCATCGCCCACAACGGTAGCTCGGCGGTCACCATTGAACCGTCCAAAGGTGCACTGGTCATCCTGCAAAACATCGTGCCGGATAACGTGATCGTGGCGATGTCGGAAGCGAAGTTGTTGTCGGTGTTGTTTTTTGCCGTCCTGCTCGGAATGGCGCTGAATACATTGCCCAAAGCGAAGAGCGCACCCGTCATTGCAATCATCCAAGGCTTTTCTGATGCGATGTTCAAGGTCGTGTCGTTTGTCATGGCGTATGCACCGATTGGTGTGTTTGGCATGATCGGAGCAACCGTTGCGACTTTTGGATTCGCCTCGTTGTTACCCTTGCTCAAGTTGATTGGCGTGGTCTATCTCGCGCTGATTACTTTTGCATTGGTTTTACTGGGGGGCGTTTGCTACTTGATCGGTGAGAATGTATTCAAGTTGATCAAGTATTTCCGGGATGAGTTGATTCTGGCGTTTTCGAGCGCTGCCTCAGCAGCGGTCATGCCGCAATTGATGACCAAGCTTGAAGCGTACGGCGTCCCTGCGCGTATCGTCAGTTTCGTCGTGCCAGTGGGCTATGCCTTCAACTTGGACGGGGCTTCGATTTTCCTCGGTGTGGCGACGATCTTCATTGCCCAGCTGTACGGCATCGATCTTTCATTGACTCAGCAGATCTTGCTCGTAGTCACGATGGTATTGACGTCGAAGGGCGCTGCAGGTGTGCCTGGTTTCGCGATCATTATTCTGTCGGCGACCCTGGCGTCAGCCGGGCTGCCATTGGAGGGGGTCGCGTTGATCGCCGGGGTTTTCAGGATTATCGACAGTGGAACCACCACCTTGAACGTCTTGGGTAACGCGATTGCGCCCTTGGTGATCGCCAAGTGGGAAAAGGCACCGCTTGTACGGAAAAATGCCGTGGGCGCTTAGAACGCCGGGGCAGCGACACAAAAGGGCTCTCCACGTAACAGCGTCGAGAGCTCTTTTTTATTGCCGATAAGGTTTATCTATTCATCATCGTGCAGACATCGTTCCTTGCCTTACGGGCTTTTCAGAACTTGGTCGGTAATCAACTGGACTAATAACTTTACCGGCTCGCTGAGGCTACGGCGCGCACGATGGACCAGGCCAATGTCGCGATGAAATGTGCGTTGTTTCAGGTCGATGGGGCGAACCCCGGCAGACCATTGCTGGTGGGCTGCCATTTCCGGCACCAACGCCACGCCGACTCCGTTTGCCACCAACTTGATAATCGCATCCAGCTCATCGAGCTCGCAGACTTCATGCAGAGGTATATGAGTTTCTCGCAAGAACCGATCAACCTGACGCCCGCCAAAAGATGAGCGGTCATACCGAATGAAGGGCTGGCTTGATAACAGCTCCGCCCAGTCGTCTCCTGGCATATCGGCAGGAACGATCAGGCGGTACGGTTCACGGGCCAAGGTGGTCCAGCGCAGGTCACTCTGCAGAGAGAAGGGTGGGCGGATGATTGCGGCCATATCGATTTCACCTGAATCGACCTGGTTCACCAGTTCCATCGAAAGGCCGGGAACGACGCGGGTCCTGCATTGCGGGGAGCGTTGGTGAAACTCAGCGAGTGCTTCCGGCAAAAAGGAGCGTTGAACGGAGGCAATCGCGCCAATGGTGACCAAGATGCTGGCCGATAGGCCCACCGATGTTGTGCCCAGGTTTTGGAACTGGCGCACCAGTTCCTGGCCCTGCAATAGCACTTGATGTCCCATGCGGTTGAGCTGGGCGGAGCGTCCCTTGCGGTCGAATAACGCCACGCCAAGCTCCGCCTCAAGACGTTGCATCTGTGCACTGACGGCGGCTTGGGTAAGCCCGATCTTGCTGCCGGCCGCAGCAAACGTGCCTTCTCTGGCCACCGCGATAAGTGTTTTCAGTTCTTTGATCATTCGAAAATAATAATGTTGTTTTGACGGGAAACATATTCATATTTTTTGTGGTTGCAGGGCAGACTTCGTCATCGCGTGTTCTTCGTAGAAGCTTGTAGACGACTGGTCTAATTTCCGGTAGGCTGCACCCACTATGAAGAAACCCGCTAATGAAATGCGCGAGCACATCCTTGATGTCGCCAGGGCGCTCATGACCCACAAAGGCTATACCGCCGTAGGTCTCAATGAAGTGTTGAGCACGGCGGGCGTGCCCAAGGGGTCGTTCTATTACTATTTCAAATCCAAGGAAGAATTCGGCCAGGCACTCCTTGATGAGTACTTTGACGAATATCTGTCGCGTATCGGCCCGATACTCAAGCAACAGGCCAGCGGGGCAGAGAGCCTTCTGACGTACTTCCAGTATTGGAGCGAAACCCAGCATGACGACTCGGTCGATAACAAATGCCTGGTCGTGAAGCTTGGCGCTGAAGTCTGCGACCTCTCCGAGGTTATGCGGCAGGTGCTGGAGAAAGGCACGACCCGGATCGTGAAGCTGATCACGGACAGCATCGAGCGCGGTATCAAGGACGGCAGCATCGTTACCCGTGACAGTGTTGCGCTGGCTGAGTCGCTTTACCAATTGTGGCTGGGCGCCTCGTTGATGGCGAAAGTGAACCGTTCCACTCAACCCTTTGAATCGGCAATGACCCTGACAAAAAGCTTGCTCGGTTGAGCTCGCTTTTTTTTGCCCGGGAACTAGACGACTGGTCTACTAAATAGAGACGCATATGATTGATAACAATCCCCACACTGATCTGTTCGAGCCCACTCGCATGGGGGCCATCGAACTCGCCAACCGTTTCGTAATGGCGCCGGTTACTCGTAGCCGCTACGCCGAAGACGGTGTCCCTGACGAACTGCACGCCACCTACTATGCCCAGCGCGCGTCGGCCGGCCTGATCATTGCCGAGGCGACCAATATTTCCGCCCAGGGCCGGGGTTATGCCGCCACCCCGGGAATCTGGAGCGATGAGCAGACCGCAGGCTGGAGGAAAGTCACCGAGGCCGTGCACGCTGAAGGTGGCAAGATTGTGCTGCAGTTGTGGCACGTCGGCCGCTTCTCCAGCGTCGAACTACAGCCTGACGGTCAAGCACCGGTGGCACCGTCTGCAATCAAGGCCGAGGGCAGTACCTACACGGCCGGAGGTTTCGTTCCGGTGTCCATGCCGCGAGCCCTGGAAGCCGACGAAATTCCCGGAATCATTGAGCAATACCGCGTGGCCGCACGGAATGCCAAGCGCGCCGGTTTCGACGGCGTAGAAGTGCATTCGGCCAACAGTTATCTGCTCGACCAGTTCTTACGTGACTCCACCAACCAGCGTACCGACCGTTACGGTGGCTCGATCGAAAACCGGGCGCGCCTAACCCTTGAAGTCACTCGCGCGGTGATCGAGATCTGGGGCAGCGACCGAGTAGGTATCCGTCTTTCGCCAGTGACGCCCGACGCAGGTAACACGCCGCCGGACAGCAACGTCATGGGCCTGTTCGGTTACCTTGTGCCCGAGCTGAACAAGCTCGACCTTGCCTACGTGCACTTTGTCGAGGGCGCCACGGCGACCAGCCGCGACGTCCCCGAAGGCGTCGATATGGATGCCTTGAGCGGCCTGTTTACCGGGCCTTATATCGGTAACAACAACTACGACCTGGACATGGCCATCGAGCGCCGCGCTCAGGGCAAGATCGACGCCGTAGCCTTCGGCCGCCTGTTCATCTCCAACCCTGATCTTGTCCAGCGCCTGCGCCTGGGGGCCGAGCTGACGATTGCTCCGCGTGAGAGTTACTACGGTGGCGGCGCCAAGGGCTACATCGACTGGCCCAATGGCAACTACTGAGGCTGCTGGCGGAGTAACCCCAGTGCTGTCCATGGGGATCGCCACGGCTCTCGTTACCCCCATGTGCCTAATTCCCGGGCGCAGGTAGAAGGATCAAAACATGAATTATCTGGATCAGAAAGTCGTCGTCATCACCGGTGCCTCTTCCGGTCTCGGCGCAGCTTCCGCGCGTGCCTTGGCTGCTTGTGGAGTACGTATCGTCGCAGCCGCCATCGATGGGCCAGGGCTGAACGCTTTCGTTGCGGATTTGCGTGCCAGCGGTGTGGACGCAGTTGGCAAGGTCACCGACGTGACCGACCTGGACGAGTCCCGCGCCCTGGCTCGATTCGCCATGGATACCTACGGCGCCCTCGACATCCTGGTCAACAACGCCGGCCTGATGCTGTTCTCCAACTGGGCCGATATGGTTGTCAACGACTGGAACAAGATGATCGACGTCAACATCAAGGGCTATCTCAACATGATCGCCGCGGTACTGCCACAGATGCTCGAGCAGAAGTCTGGCCACATTCTCAACATGGCCTCTGTGGCTGGCCATCAGGTAGGCGAGGCCGCTGGCGTGTACAGCGCCAGCAAGTTTTTCGTGCAAGCGATGACCGAGTCGATGCGCAAGGAGCTGGGGGTCAAGCACGGTATTCGTGCCGGCACGATCAGCCCCGGCGTGATCAACACCGGTTGGGCGGACAAGGTTGAAGACCCCGAGGGCCGCAAGGCCGCAAGGGCGCTTAACAAGATCGCCATTTCCCCGGACGACATCGGCAGGGCGGTGGTCTACGCCCTCAATCAACCTGCCAACGTCACTGTAAACGACCTGATTGTGTCCCCGACGCGGCAGGATTGGTAAGGGCGCATCGTGCTGGAAACCGGCGGGATTCCCCCGTCGACGCCCAAGCACTTTTCACACATTTAAAACCAGGAAAAACACCATGAACAAACCCACTTACGTGCAGGAATACCAAGCCATCGTCGACGTGCTGAACCAGTACAACGAAGGCGGCAAGCAGGCCAAGAGCAGCGTCATGAAACCGGCCTTCAGCGAGCAGGCAACCATTTTCGGTGTCGATGGCGAAGCCAAGTTGGTCGGCGGTGCGATCCAAGGCCTGTTCGATACCATCGACAACCCACCGTTCTGTCCTTCCCCGGAAGCCCAAGGTGTCATCGTCAACGTTGACATCGTTGGTACCGCCGCCAGTGCCCGCATCGATACCAACGATATCTCGGGCTTCTGTTTCACCGATTTCTTCAACTTGCTGAAGGTTGAAGGCAAGTGGACGGTGGTCAGCAAGATTTACCACACCCATATCGCTCCGTAATTGACGGTTTTTCAATGAGCCCGGCGTCAAACGATGCCGGCGTCCCACTGGCGCGTCCTGCGTCGCATTTGACTGGAGAGAAATCATGAGCAAGAACATCAAGGCCGTTCCTACGGCCGAATACGATGCTGTGATCGCGGTAGCGCAGAAATATGTCGATGGCCTGCGCATCGGTAGCGTTGAAGATGTGGCGCAGGCATTCCACAAGGATGCGGTCATGTACGGCTTCACCAACGGGGCGCTATTGGGTGGCCCGATTGCCAATCTGTTTGGCTTCATCGAGAAGAACGGTAAAGCCCCGGAGATCAAGACCCGTCTGGATGTGTTGGCGATTACGCCGACCACCGCGGTAGTGCGTGTGGACATGGAAAAAGACGCCATCGGCGCCGACTACAACGACTATCTGACGTTGATCCGGATTGATGGCACGTGGAAGGTCATCGCCAAGGTTTATCACCAGTACGAAGGCTGAGCGCTGTCACGAACCACTGGTCTTGGGTCATGCCCGCCGAGCGCGTGACCCCAGACGTTCCCCCCTTATGCTCATTGAAATCAGGCAGGCAGCGGCCTGTCAGGAGTCCTGCTATGCCTTCGGTTCACCACAACGCGCTGGTCAACAGCGACGCCACCCAGGTGTGGAGCGTCATCAAGCAATTCGCAAACATCAGCCAATGGCATCCGGTCGTTACCCGGAGCCTGATCGAGGACGGCCAGCCCGACGGCCTGGTCGGCTGCATCCGCACCCTGACCTTGCAGGATGGCGCCATCTTGCGCGAGCGCCTGCTGGCGATGGACGACAGCCAGTTGAGCTTTTCCTACCGTTTCGAGGAGGCGCCGTTGCCGGTGGACGACTACGTGATGACGGTAAAGCTGATCCCCATCAGTGGCCAGGACAAGACCTTGATTCAGTGGTCGGCGCGTTTCGACAACCAAGAGCCGGATCCCCAGGGGCTGCTGCTGGACATTATCCGTGGTCTGATTGTCAGTGGGCATGACAGCCTGCAAGCGTATCTGAACCGTTGAACGCTGGAGGTTGCCGATGAACAAACACATCGCCCCGGTACCGCTGGAGAAGGCCTTTCGCCTGATCAATCACGGCCCCACCGTCCTCGTCTCCGCCCGTCACGACGGCGTGGACAATGTCATGGCCGCGTCCTGGGCCTGCGCACTGGACTACTCACCGCCAAAGTTGACCGTGGTGCTGGACAAGGTCGCCAAGACGCGAGAGCTGGTAGAGCACAGCGGCCACTTCGTTATCCAGGTGCCCACGCTCGCCCAGCTCGACCTCACGTACCAAGTGGGCCACCGCAGCCTGTCTGACGAGGCGGACAAGCTGACGCGTAGCGGCGTTGAGTTGTTCGCCATCGATGGCCAAGACGTGCCGTTCGTGAGCGGCTGCTCGGCCTGGCTGGCCTGCCGCTTGATCGCCGAACCACACAACCAGGAGCGATACGACCTGTTCATTGGCGAGGTTATCGGCGCCTGGGCCGACACTCGGGTATTTCGCGACGGTCATTGGCATTTCGAGAGCGCCGAACCGGCCTGGCGTAGCCTGCACTACATCGCGGGTGGGCGTTTCTACGCGATTGGTGAAGCCTTGGACTCGCGAGACAAACTCGACTGATCAGCAGCACACCGTTTCAGTGTCTTGCCAAACAGTTCCAGCTGCGCCCATCGGTGCGGCTGCACAAAAGGGAGCATTTGCTCCCTTTTGCCATTCGATTTTCATAAAAACGTAACACAACTGTTGCAGAGTTCTCCGGCCCGTCATCACAAGGAATTTCTTTCAATGAAAAGTTTGATGAAGTCTGCTGCGCTCGCCGTTACGCTTTCTCTTTGTGCCACTTCGGCGACCTTCGCTGCAGAAAGTGTCCGTCTGACGGGTTCTGGCGCGAGTTTCCCAGCGCCGATCTACCTCACCTGGTTCAAGGATTTCAGCAAGAAATCCGAAGGCGTCACGGTGGACTACCAATCCAAGGGCAGCGGCGCGGGTGTACAGGACTTTCTGAACAAGACCGTTGATTTCGCCGCCAGCGATTCGGCGATGAAAGACGAAGACATCGCCAAGGTCGCCGAAGGCGTGCAGTTGCTGCCGATGACCGCTGGGGAAATCGTCCTGGCCTATAACCTGCCGGGCAATCCCAAGGGCCTGAAGTTGCCACGGGACGTGTACTCCAACATCTTCCTCGGCAAGATCACTCGCTGGAACGACCCGCAAATCGCGGCGGCCAACCCGGACCTGAAACTGTCCGATACGCCGATCACGGTTGTCGTGCGTGCCGATTCCAGCGGCACCACCGCGGTATTCACCAAACACCTGGCGACCATCAACCCGGACTTCAAACAGGCGCTGGGGGAGGGCAACACCGTCAACTGGCCAGCCAGTGACAAGTTCATCAAGTCGCCGAAGAACGATGGCGTGACCGCCACCGTGCGCCAGACCCCGGGCGCGATTGGCTACATCGAATACGGCTTCGCCAAGCTCGCCAAGGTTGACTTCGCCCAGTTGCAGAACAAGGCCGGCCAATACGTCGTGCCAAACGCCGAGAGTGGGGCCGAGGCCCTGGCGGCGGTGAAGATGCCAGAAAGCCTGGTGTCCTGGTTGCCTGATCCAGACGGGGCCAAGTCGTACCCGATCACGTCCTACACCTGGATGATTTTCCGCAAGGACAACGGCAATCCGGCCAAGGCCAAGGCCATGCGTGAAATGGTCGAATACAGCCTGACCGAAGGCCAGAAAATTGCCGACTCGATGGGGTACATCCCGTTGCCGGCGTCGGTTGTCGATCAGGTTCGCAAAGCTTCCGCCAATATTCAGTAACGCCTGAGGCCTCTCCCGGTGTGGCATGTCAGCCAGGCTGGGAGAGCTTTCCCCCTGTTCCGGAATTAGCCAATGAACACTCCCTTTGTCGTACCGGTTAATCCAGATTCTGCCTGCCAGCCACCGTCCGCGAAGGACTTCCTGGTGGATCGCACCTTTCGTGCGATTGCTCGCATAGGGGTGGTCCTGGTTCTGGCGCTGGTGTTTGCCCTCGTGTTCGAGGTCGGACGCAAGGCGCTTCCCGGCATGGAAAAGCACGGATTTGATGTGCTGCTCGGCACTGTCTGGGACGTTAACCAGGGTAAATACGGCATCCTGCCGGCTATCTGGGGCACGCTCTACAGCGCCTTTATCGCGTTGCTGATCGCCGGGTTCTTCGGCGTCAGCATGGCGATTTTCCTGACCCAGGATTTCCTCCCCCCCAAGCTCGCCGCCATTTTTCGCACCATCGTCGAATTGCTCGCGGCCATCCCCAGCGTCGTCTACGGCCTGTGGGGGATCTACGTGGTGATCCCGGCGATTCGGCCGCTGACCACCTGGTTGAACAGTGAGCTGGGCTGGATACCGTTCTTCGGCACGTCCTTGAGCGGGCCGGGGCTGCTTCCCGCGGCGTTGGTGCTTGCCATCATGATCCTGCCGACCATTGCCGCTGTTTCGCAGGATGCGCTCACGGCCGTACCGATGAAAACCAAGCAGGCTGCCTACGGCATGGGCACCACCCATTGGGAAGCGATTCTCAAGGTCATGGTGCCGTCCGCCGCCACCGGCATCTTCGGCTCCCTGGTGCTGGGCCTGGGGCGTGCGCTGGGTGAAACCATGGCACTGGCCATGCTGGTCGGCAACGCGAACAACATTTCCCTTTCGCTGTTCGCCCCGGCCAACACCTTGGCGGCCTTGCTGGCGTTGAACTTCCCCGAGGCCGGACCGAACGAGATTGAAGTCCTGATGTATGCCGCGCTGGTGCTGATGTTCATCACGTTGATCGTGAACGTCTTCGGCTCCTTGATCATGATGTATGCCCAACGGGGTAATAAGTGATGACCGATCTCACTGCTGCAACAGACTTGACGGCTCCAGCAGGCGCGATGCCCAGCCTGCAGCGCAAGTTCGAGGGCCGTGCCCTGCGCAGCCTGATCTTGACCACACTGGTCTGGAGCGGGGCGCTGCTGGCCAGCGTGCCGTTGATTTCCGTGCTCTACATGCTGATCACCCGCGGCGGCGCGCGCCTGAACCTGGAAGTCTTTACCGAACTGCCGCCGACCGGTTTCGAGATGGGCGGGGGCTTCGGCAACGCGCTGGCCGGTACGTTTGTGATGGTGGGCATCGCGGCGGCAATCGCGGTGCCGGTCGGCATCATGGCGGCGATTTTCCTGGCTGAACTGGGGCCGGACAGCAAGCTGGCGAATGCCGCGCGCTTTGCGGCCAAGATGCTCACGGGGCTGCCGTCGATCCTGGCCGGGGTGTTTGCCTACGCCTTGGTGGTGATGACCACCGGCACCTATTCGGCACCGGCGGGCGGCGTCGCGCTGGCGGTACTGATGCTGCCTATCGTCGTGCTGACGGCGGAAGAGTCGATGCGGATGGTGCCCAAGATCATGAAGGATGCCGCCTATGGCATGGGCTGCACCCGCTCGCAGGTCATCTGGAAAATCATCTTGCCCACCGGCATGCCAGCGATCCTGACCGGCGTCATGCTGGCCGTGGCCCGTGCCGCGGGCGAGACAGCGCCGTTGTTGTTTACCGCGCTGTTCAGCAACTACTGGATCTACCACCAGGGCAGCCTCGAGGTCATGAACCCGACGGCATCGCTGGCAGTACTGATCTACAACTTCTCCGGCATGCCGTTCGACAACCAGCTTGAGCTCGCATGGGCGGCCTCCCTGGTGCTGGTGATGATCGTGTTGGTCGTGAACATCATCAGCCGTATTTTCGGCAAGCCCAAGTATTAAGAACGGGAGCATCTGATCGTGAACGTATCCACTGCGCAAATAGCCGCTCCGTTTGTCACCCAGGCCCCTGTCGTCATGGACTGCAAACTGGACAAGATTTTCTACGGCAACTTCATGGCGGTACGTGACAGCCATGTGCCGATCGAAAAAAACAAGATCACCGGCTTCATTGGGCCTTCCGGCTGTGGCAAGAGCACCGTGCTGCGCAGCCTCAACCGAATGAACGATCTGGTGAAAGGTTTCCGTTTCGAGGGCCACGTGCACTTCCTTGGCCAGGACGTCTATGGCAAGGGCGTCGATCCGGTGGTCGTGCGCCGCTACATCGGCATGGTGTTTCAACAGCCCAACCCGTTCTCGATGAGCATCTTCGACAACGTCGCGTTTGGCCTGCGCCTCAATCGCTACAAGGGCGATATCGGCGATCGGGTCAAACATGCCCTGCAAGGCGCTGCGCTGTGGGATGAGGTCAAGGACAAGCTCAAGGTCAGTGGCCTGTCGCTGTCCGGCGGCCAGCAACAACGACTGTGCATCGCCCGCGCCATCGCCACCGAGCCGGAAGTCCTGCTGCTGGATGAGCCGTGCTCGGCGCTCGACCCGATCGCTACCCGGCGGGTCGAAGAGTTGATGGTCGAGTTGAAGAAGGACTACACCATCGCGCTGGTCACCCACAACATGCAGCAAGCCATCCGCGTCGCTGATACCACGGCGTTCTTCTCGGTGGATATTTCCCAGGGCACGCGCACCGGCTACCTGGTCGAAATGGGCCCGACGACGCAGATTTTCGACAACCCTCGTGAACAGATGACCGGCGACTACATCAGCGGCAAGTTCAGCTGAGTCCACTTCCGGTCAAGGCCGCATACCTGCAGAAGCCAAATGGATTTGGCGGGCATCCGGTAGACATTTACCAAGCGTTTCCAAGGAGCACCAATGCCTGCTACGCACCGCCTTGATTTGCCTGCGATTGAACGTGCACTGCGGGAAGTGCAAGAGCGCTTCGCCGCGCTGAGCCGGCACTTCACGGAGCCGCGCGATCCCTTGACCGACGAGGTGCTGCACAATGTGCTTGAAGGTTATGCGCTGGTTGACGACTATGTTGCCCGCGGCGTTGATCTGTTCGACCTCCAGCAACTGAACCTGATGCTCGAGATCAACGCCACGGTGCTGTGTGGCCGAGACCCGGCGCGCCGCTTGGAGTACGCCCAGCACCTGGCCGCGACCGAGGCGCATTTCTTCAACAACGTTGAGGGAGGCATCAAGGACTTGTACAACTGGTATTGTGCGTACCGCAGCGAATCCGTCTGGAAGCGTGCGGCTGGCGTCTATGTGCGCATTCTCAGCAAGCCGCAGTTGTTCATTGAAGGCAACAACCGCAGCGGGTCGCTCATCGTCAGCTACCTGCTCATGCGCGCGGGGTTGCCGCCTTTCGTGTTGACGCTGGAAAACGCCGAGGGCTACTTCAACCCCTCATCAGTCATACGCAACTCTGCCAAACATGGAGTCAAGGCGTTGTACGAATTGCCCAAGATCAAGAAAAAATACGCAGCTTTCCTGGAAGAGCAGGCGCCTGACCCGATGAAGTTCTTTCTCAAGGGCAAGCCGTCGTCCTTCTCTCTAGGTGGCCATTGATGGGCAGGTATATGGCGCTCGCCAAATGCAAAACCGTCGGTAGCCGGGTAGGGCAGGCCATCCGCAGTGCTGTCCCGCTGCAAATGTCCAGGCGCCAACGCATCCGCATTTCGTTTGATATCGATGACACGCTCGCCTGCCAACTCCACCACTGCGAAGTTGAACACAGCAGGCTGCCGGCCAGTGTCCATCGTTGGTTGGGTGAACCGTTGCGCAGGGGCACACGTTCCTTGATCCGAGAGCTGCGCCGCCAGGATTGCAGCATCTGGGTCTATACGTCGTCCGGTCGCACGCCGTCCTACATCCGGCGTTGGTTGTTGCTGTACGGCATCCGCGTCGACGGCGTGGTCAACAGCGTGCTGCACAACCGCGCGCTGGCGGTCCATGGGCTGTCGAATACGCCCTCGAAATATCCGCCAGCGTTCGATATCGACTTGCATGTCGATGATTCCGAGGGCGTGCAGATTGAAGGTGATGACCATGGCTTTCGGGTGGTCGTGGTGCATCCGGAGGATGAGGGTTGGACGCATAAAGTGCTGGATGCGGTCGCCGTTGTCCAAGCGCAGCTGGCTTGGCAGCAGAGGCCTGTGCAGCGAGCTTCGTTGCGCCGGGTGCCGACTATTTAGCCAGTGAGTGATTCCGTACCGCGTGCCGTCTATACAAGCTTGCTGACTTGGCTCCATGGGATGTTGAATCGACCCAGAAACTTACGGATACGATCGGAATCATTAGGCGATGCCTTGGCTGATCGGCTCTGTGAAAAGAGCTTGCGACCGGCGTCCGCCTGACTTGTCGCCGTGCTGCACACCTTCAAGACCGACTCCAGTTGAAGGCGATCGAACAGATCAATCTCAAGACCTGCTCTCCGTGATCCCGGGCATAGCGCTGCAGTTCAAAATCGATGTTCGGCTCCCAACGCGACCTGGTCGAAGTGGTTCATACCTTGCGCCAAGTCGTATGCGTGAAGAGGTGACGTGATGGACCAGGACCTGATTCTGATCGACGGCACCCAGGGAGGAGGGCAGGTGTTTCGTACGGCCCGTTCCTCGATGTCGAGGTGCGCCTTGCTCAATCTTGTGATCAAGGGAGCGTGATTTTACTGCGAAGCAAACAAACGTCACTCTCCATCTCCCAGCGCAACGTTTAAACTCAACCGCTCCGAACCCTCGAAGGACCGTCTCCTGTGAACGTCAACGACGCCAGTTTCGAAGAGTTGCTCAACGCGTTGCATGACGGCGTCTACATTACCGATGGCGACGGCAGGACGCTGAAAGTCAATCAAGCCTATGAACGTCTGACTGGACTCAGTGGTGCCGATCTCATAGGCCGTTCCATGCAGGAACTGGTGAAGGAGGGTGTCATCTCACAGTCGGCCACGCTGCGGGTGTTGCGTGAAGGTCGGCCGGTGTCGGTGATGCAAAGCCTGAGTCAGGGCAAGAAGCTGCTGGTCAGCGCCACGGCGATTCTCGACGCTGAAAACCGGGTTTCATATGTTGTCAGTACCGTGCGTGACATGACTGAACTGCTGCGCATGAAACACGAGCGCGATGAGTTGCAACAGCTCAAGCAACTGCGCAACAGCACCGCCAAACTTCATGCTGGCCGACGAGACAATCTCCTGAATTCTCCGCTTATGGCTGATCAGGAGGTTTCCGGACGCGTCTTCTCGCTGGCCCGGCAGGTAGCCAACAGTTCGGTAAAGGTTTTGCTTCAGGGCGAAACCGGCGTCGGAAAAACCCTCGTAGCGCAGTTCATCCACAACGCCAGTCCGCGCGCCAGTGAGCCATTTCTCGCACTCAACTGCGGTGCGCTGCCTGAGAATCTGATCGAAGCCGAGCTGTTTGGCTATGCGCCTGGAGCGTTCACGGGTGCGGGTCCTAAAGGCAAGCGAGGCCTGCTGGAGCTGGCGCACCACGGAACGTTGTTTCTCGATGAAATTGGTGATTTGCCACTGCCGGTGCAGGTCAAGTTACTCAAGGTTATCGAAGAGAACCGCTTCATTCCCGTCGGTGGCCTGGAGCTGAAGGAGGTCGATGTACGCATCATTAGCGCCAGCCACCATCACCTCAAGCAGCGGGTGGCTGAAGGTCGTTTTCGGGCCGACTTGTATTACCGGCTCAATGTGGTGCCGATCCACATTCCGGCATTGCGCGAGCGGAGAGAGGAAATCCCGCCCCTTTTGCATTACTACCTTGATAGCTTCAATGTCCGCTACGAACGTCAGGTTCAATGGAGTCTCGAAGCCCTCGATCTGATGTGCGAGTACGCTTGGCCCGGCAATATCCGCGAGTTGATCAACATCGTCGAACGGCTGGTGGTGACCAATCAGACCGGGACTATCGAGGCGCTCGACATGCCCGAGGAGATCCTCGACCTCAATCCGTGCAATAGCAATGACACCGGCTTGCCCCTGCGCAAGGTATTGGAAAATGCCGAGCGCAATGCGATTCGTGCGGCGCTGCGCACGCACAAGACCACGCGCCTTGCAGCCAAGGCATTAGGCGTGAGTCAGGCAACCGTGGTGCAGAAAATGAAGCGCTGGGAACATTCTGATTAGGATTCTGATCAGCCTCGATTGAATCGATCAGAAAACTAATCAGGACTGACCGCTAAATCCTCTCCTATTACCCTGAGAATTGCGCGAAGGCCCACGCCCCGGGCCTTTGCGGGCATTGGCACGTCTTTCGCTAACTCGTATGGCACGTCTTCCAATAAAACAACATCAACTGGACGAGCCTGATGAACATCTCTGCTTTTAAAATCGCGAACAAATTGATCACTGGACAAGGTGCTATCGAGCAACTGTCGGCTGAACTGACTCGCCTCGATGTCCAGAACCCGCTGATTGTCACCGACGCCATTCTGCTGAAGTCCGGCACCGTTGATTTGGCGCTGGCGCAACTGGGCGGCCGCCACTTCGGCATTTTCGATGAGGTCAAACCAGAGCCGGAGATCGCCATCGTAGAGGACTGCACCCGCGCCTATCGCAAGGGCAACCATGACGGCTTGATTGCCGTGGGTGGCGGCAGTGCCATCGATATCGCCAAGGGTGTCGCGGCGTATGCCGAGCATGACGGTCCGCTGAGTGAACTGTTCGGTGTTGATCTGGTGAAGCGTAGAGGCCCTGCGTTGATTGCGATTCCTACCACCGCTGGCACGGGTTCGGAGGTTACCAACGTAGCGATTTTTTCTGACAAGCAAGCGCAGTTGAAGAAAGGCATTGTCAGCGACTACCTGCTACCTGATCTGGCGTTGGTTTGTCCGACCATGACATTGACCTGCCCACGCAGTGTGACGGCGGCCAGTGGTGTCGACGCGCTGGTGCATGCGGTCGAGTCTTATATTTCGGTAAACGCTTCGCCGATCACCGATGCCATCGCGCTGGGCGCTATCAAGCTGATCGCCAAGGCGCTGCCGAAGGCTTACGCCAACCCATCCAACCTGCAAGCGCGGGAGGACATGGCCACCGGCAGCCTGATGGCCGGCATGGCATTTGGTAACGCCGGAGTAGGGGCGGTGCACGCGTTGGCATACCCATTGGGCGGGCGTTTCAACATCGCCCACGGCGTCAGCAACGCCTTGCTGCTGCCGTACGTGATGGCGTGGAACAAGACGGCCTGCGTCGAACGCTTTCGTGATATTGCCGAAGCCATGGACCTGCGCGTTGCAAACCTGAGCGACAAGGATGCCGCGGACCATGCTGTCAGCGCCATGGTCGATCTATGCGCCGCCGTGGATATCCCGTCCGGGCTGCGCAGTTTCAACGTGCCGGAGGATGCCATCCCCGCAATGGCCGAGGAAGCCAGCAAGATCGACCGGCTGATGCGCAACAACCCGCGCAGGCTGACTGCCGCCGATATCGAGAAGATCTATCGCGCTGCCTATTGATCTGCGTCACTCACGACTCCGCTTCTACCGGAGCGTGCGCCCGTACAAAACCAATAAAACAGGTGAACTCAATGTCTGACACTCCTGCGCAGCGGAGCGAAAGCCCGTACATCCCGCTGGGTCCTTTCAAGGTCCGGTTGCCGTTTATTCACTACAAGATCGAGCTCCCGGATTACCTCCAGGGCTTGCTGATGTGCGCCGTGGATCTGGCCGCCATTCCTCTGATGACCGAACTGCTCGGCATGCCATTCGAGGTCGCACTTGCCGTCGTGATGCTCAATGGCTTGCTGTACCTGGCGCACCATTTACTCGGTGACCCTACCGTACCTGGCTGGATTACCCCGGCGGTGCCTCTGTTGATGGCTTACTGCGCTCAATTTCCAATGGGCCCGGAGCGTGTCCACGCCTTGATTGCCTTCCAGTTGATGCTAGGGTTTTTTTCAATTGCCCTGGGGGCGACCGGAATGGCGAAGAAGGTGGTGGAGTATGTGCCCTCGGCGATCAAGTCCGGGATTATCGTCGGTGCCGGCTTGAGTGCGGTGATCGCGGTGTTCCAGGTGGGCGGTAAATTCAATGTGCTGCCCTGGACCATTTCCATTGCAGTCGGCATTGCCTTCTATTTGATCTTTTCCCAGCATTTCAACGAGCTCAAGCAGCGCAACCGTTTCTGGTGGAACTTCGCCAAGCTCGGCATCTTGCCGATCGTTCTGCTGGCCGTGGTGATTGCACCCTTGTTTGGTGAAGCGTCTTGGCCAACGATTCAGTGGGGGATCAGCAAACCGGATTTTGCCGGCCTTTGGAACGACTACACCGTTTTCGGCCTGGGCATGCCGCCACTGTCCATGTTCATCTCCGCGCTGCCCACAATGCTAGCGGCGTACATCATCGTCTTCGGCGACGTGCTCAGTGCGAAATCGCTCCTCGATGAGGCAGAAACCGTCCGCACGGATGAAGTCGTCGATTACAACGCCGACCGTGCTCACCTGATTTTCGGCGCGCGTAATGCGTTCATGAGCATCTTTGGCCCGGATGTCGCCATGTGCGGCCCGAAATGGGCGGCGATGCTGGTGGTGGTGATCGAACGTTTCAAAGGTGGGCCGAAGGCGATGAAATCGATCATCGGCGGTGTCGGGTCGTTCCGTTGGGGGACCAATAGCGGTCTGCTGTTGTTGCCGGTCGTGACCCTGGTGCAGCCGATTCTCGGTGTTGCGCTGTCGTTGACCTTGCTGATCCAGGGTTATGTCAGTGTGCGTTTGGGCATCCTTGAGGCGCGTAGCCAGCGCGACTTGGGTATCGCGGGGGTGATTGGCGCGGTACTGGCCATCAAAGGCGCGAGCTGGGCCTTCGGGATTGGCGTTGTGTTGTGCTTGCTGATCTACGGTAAGAATTTCTTCAAGGGCGAGGTGGATGGGACGTTTGCCAAGGATTTGAAGGTTGCGCCTGCCAAGCCTGCTAAAGGTGGTGAGTCGACCACGGCCCTAAAGCGGGGAGTAGAAGGCGCTATGGCTGAGTGATAGGCAGGCCTAGTCGCTCAGTCGCATGAATATCCGCTCAAGACACTTTGCGATTAAGCGAGCACTTTATTCGATATTTCATATGCCCTGACGGGTATGGACAAAAGGCGCTTTATTGTGCGTTTTTTATCACCACTGCAACTAAAAGGACAAAAGATGACGACTCCAATTCCTACAATGGAAGACTTATTGAAGGACGCTCCTTCTAATTGGGGCAGATGGGGAGCGGAGGACGAAGTGGGCGCTCTGAATTACCTGACGGCGCAAGAAGTCATGCGCGGGGTTGCCCACATTAAGACCGGAAGCATATTTACTTTACAACGTATGATTGGCAATCCTGCTGGCGATCCAGTTTGGCCAGGCCGTACTCCAGCAGAACGCACCATGGTGCTCGATGAGTCAAGTTGGGACACTGATCATGGCCCTTGTTATCCGGGCGGCTTGCACTACGCCGATGACAAGATCGACGCGTTCCTGCAAGGATCCACGCAATATGATGCGCTTGGCCACCTCTGGTACGGTGGAAAAATATGGAACGGGTACGACGCGCGAACAACTGTGGGCGGCCTCGACAAGGCCAGTGTTGCACCGATCGGCGAAAAAGGAGTAGTAGGGCGCGGAGTGTTACTGGATATGGCTCGGCATCGCGGCAAGCGCATGCTGGATAAAGGCGAGACATTCACTCATATAGAGCTTGAGGCGTGCGCAGAGGCTCAGGGCCATACGATCGAGCCTCACGATATCCTGATTATCAGGACTAACTTTCTTCAAGCGTTCTATGAACAGGGCGAGGGGTTTTATGACGGTTTCTGCGAGCCAGGCCTTACGTATTCGCAGGAACTTGTTCAATGGTTCCATGATAAGGAAATTCCAAATCTTGTCACTGACACCATCGCCAATGAAGTAACGATAGACCCAGTATCAGGAGTGGCGTTGCCTCTGCACTGCGCCTTGATGCGTAATCTCGGTATCGCCTTTACAGAGATCTGCGATTTGGAGAAGCTGGCTAAAAGTTGCGCTGATGATAGGCAATATACGTTTCTTTATGTGGCGGCACCGCTTAAAGTGCATCGCGCTACCGGGTCACCGGTCAATCCGGTAGTGATTAAATAGTCATGTGTGCTGGGGCAGGCTTACTCCTGCCTTAGCATAAATCAAGCACATTGCTTAAAGCCATTTACGTCAAGGGGTATCGCAGCATAGGCGGGGAGGAGGGTAGCTCCGACGAGGCACAACTGATTTTCATACGACAGTTCATAAGTCTCTTCGATTGCTGAAGTTCCACGTCTTCGCGTTTTTATATACATAAACTTGATTGTGCTGGTCCAAGGGCTGGTAAGCACACGTCCTCAATCGCGGTGCTCTGTTAGAGGTGAGTCAAGTTTCGCGCAAACTGGTTACCCCATCGTTGATAGCCTCTACTATGAACTGGGAACCCGGCCGGATAAGCACCTCTCGTTCTGCCTGCTCCCTTGTGAGAGCGCCGAGGTATCGTGCTTGTGATGTTGGTCGAAACAGGAGTCGAGCGCGGCCATTGCTGCGATGCTCCCAGCCATCAGGGGCACAGCCCATAAAACTCTTTAGCTCGATGATTTCGCCGACCTTGAGGTTATCCCAGCTGTCGTCCTTGGAGTAATGAATGAAATCCCGATCTGGGAGAGGTAAAAGGTCCCAATCGGTAAAGAAATCACTGATTTTTTGCCGAGCTCCCTCGTCCAGCGTGTTATTTTCTTGTCCTTCACGGATATCCATGTAATCCCCGCCAGTCCAGATATCAATCAGGCAATGAAGCTTCGGTCTTAAGTAGCCAAGAATTCCGAGGCTCTGATTCTCCAGACCTGGACGTTGCCTAGTCAGTTCTTCTATCAGCGTTTTAGCGTCAGCACCTGATAGGTTTGCCAGTGGGGAAAGCAGTTCTTCTTCATCATCCTGACCAAGATGTATGGATAGCGCTGCAAAAGTATATTCCATTATCTATTCCATTCATCTGGCTTAAGGTTGCTGCACGGCTGGTGCCCGAGGCTACTACGGGTGACAGCCGGGCGGAAAGAGGAAGTTTGTGGGGTGATGGCAGCCAGCTCATTATCATAAACATCCGGTTTAACATAATATACATTATGTGTACTGTTGTAGGCAGCTACCGGAGCCTCGGGTGGACAGATTTGAAGCCTGCCCACTCGCCGCGAACACTGCGCAACAGCTCTCCAACCATTGCTTGACGTTGTAATGTAATCAGCGCCGTTGCTACTGCCGCAGTTGCACTGATCGCACTGCGCGTCTGGCTCTTCGACAAGCATCAACGGGAGCTTGAACGCAATGCCAGCGCTAAGCTTCTAGCGCTGATCATGACGACACCTGTCGGAGCCGCCAAACCCTCAGTGATTCAAAACAGGTCACCGCGGGTGGCGGACTCCCGGCCTTGGAGGTACCTTCTCGATGACATCTAACGATTTGAAAGGAGCCGTGACGGTGAATGTCGATATCGATTGCGTAGTCGTGGGTGCGGGTGTCGTCGGGCTTGCCATCGCGCGGGAAATGGCCCTGGCAGGTCACGAAGTCCTGGTGATTGAAAGTGGGGCGGCAATCGGTATTGGCATAAGCTCGCGTAATTCGGAGGTCATCCACGCGGGGATTTATTACCCGCCCGGAAGCTTGAAAGCCCGGCTGTGCGTCGAGGGCAGACAGGCACTTTACGAGTATTGCGATAGCCACGGTGTCAGTACGCGCAGAATTGGAAAGCTGATCGTCGCCAACACTGACGCGCAGGTAGATCAGCTTCGGTTCTTGCTCAAGCGAGGGCATGAAAACGGTGTGGATGATCTATGTCTGCTTGATCGTAATCAAGCCATGGCGCTGGAGCCTGCGCTTGAATGCATCGCTGCGTTGTATTCACCTTCGACCGGCATCGTCGACTCCCATGCGCTGATGTTGGCGTTGCAAGGGGACGCCGAGGCGGCCGGCACCAGCATCGCGTTCCATGCCCCGTTCCTCGGTGCAAAGGTGACCGCGGACGGTTTTCTCCTTCATGTGGGTGGGGAAGCTCCCATGGAGCTTGCATGCCGCCGGCTAATCAATGCCGCGGGCCTTCATGCGCCGGCATTGGCACGGCGCATAGACGGGTTGCCGTCTGATGCGGTGCCCCGTGACTATTTGTGCAAGGGCAGTTACTTCAACGTGTCCAGACGCGCGCCCTTCACCCATCTGATTTACCCGGCGCCTGAGGCCGATGGTCTCGGGGTGCACATGACCCTCGACTTGGGCGGACAGGCACGCTTTGGTCCAGATACCGAATGGGTCGAAACCGAGGACTACCAAGTCAATCCGGCTCGCGCAGACAGTTTCTATGCGGCCATTCGCAGCTACTGGCCCGACTTGCCGGACGGTAGCCTGCAACCGGGCTACAGCGGGATTCGCCCGAAGATTTCGGCGCCAGGCGAGCCAGCCCGCGATTTTATGATCAGCAGCCAGCGCGAGCATGACGTCCCGCGGCTGATCAATTTGTTTGGCATAGAGTCTCCCGGACTGACGTCATGCCTGGCCATTGCCAAGCACGTACGTGAGCTGATTGAACGGCGTCACGCTTAACCAGACTTGCTCCACTCCCCCACCATTGCCTCATAAACCTCCTGGCAAGCGAACTCCGCCGAGACCTTCGCATCGGCAAAAACCTGATCGCCTGCTGACGTGAGGCAGGCGTAGCCTACACGCGCGTCCCGTGGGTCACTTTGGCGAGACACCAAGCCTATTTTTTCAAGCGGCAGCAGGGATTTGGTGACCGCCGATGCCGTCAGCCCCATGTGATCAGCCAGGTCCGCTCGCCGCAGCCGAGCATTGTGTGCATGTTTCAAGTGGTACAGGATCATGAAATCGCTGAAGCTCAGGCCGTGCACGGCAGAGAGCTTGGCATCCACTCGCCGTGCGGCTGAGGTGTAGGCGCGTGAGAAACGAACACAGCGGTCGAGTATCGAGCCGTTCGCGGCAGGTGCGGTAGATTCGTTGTCAGACATTGCAGCATTGCTCCAATTCTTGTGGAGAAGGACGTTCAAATCGGGAATCCATGAAATCAAACATGGGCCCCGTTACCTCGAAAGCGTAGGTCTCGCCTTTTTCACTATTCCTTTGCATGACCCGCTCACGCCGCAGTTGGGGTGTAGCATCGATGAAATAGCTGGACACCTGATAGCCAGCTTGTCCGGCCAACAAACGAATGCGTGCGCGATCAGCTTCAGTCATGAAGCCTTGATCAAGCACGACGTCGCGCCCTGCTCCCAGAACCTGTAGAGCCGTCTTCCATATATGGGCTTCACAGCGTTGTACACGGGCCATGATCCACGCCAGGTTCATAGGCTTCGGCAAGTCCGGGCCATAAAGCTCGTTCATCCACTCATCGATGGAGAAGCGTACGCCGGTCACTTCGGCATTCAGCTGCCTGGCGAACGTCGACTTCCCTGCCCCCAAAGGGCCAAAAACCATATGGACTGATTGCATGATTTTCTACTTTCTAGATACTTGAACGCTACAGTATCAAGAAATAAGACTGACCTAACCTGTGGTCGACGAACGGCCGAAGTTACCCGAACATGATATGAGGCAGCCGATATCCCCTCAGCCTACTTTCCTCCAGTCACATCCAGGAAGGTTCCCGTCACAAACGAAGCCTGCTTCCCCGCCAACCAGAGAATGGCCCGCGCGACCTCCTCCGGCTGGCCACCGCGCCCCATGGGAATCGTATCCTTCACCCGATCGACTCTGCCCGGCTCTCCCCCGCTCGCATGCATTTCGGTATAGATATGCCCGGGTCGAACGCAATTGACCCGAATACCTTCCCGGGCCACTTCCTTGGCATAACCGGTCGTGAACGTTTCGACCGCGCCCTTGGACGCTGCGTAGTCCACATATTCATTCGGGCTACCGAGACGGGCTGACGCCGAGGAGACATTGACGACGGCACCGCCACGCCCGCCATAACGATAGGCCATGCGCCGGGTAGCCTGCTGCGCGCAAAGCATCGGGCCCAAGGTGTTCACCGCGAATATTCGCTGCATGCGCTCGAAGCCAAGATCCTCCAAGCGAGACTGCTGCGCGAGTATCGAGGCGTTGTTGACCAGCACATCGATTCGCCCGAAGTGCAAATCCAGGGTGGCGAACAGTTCGGCGACCTGTGCTGGATCGGCGTTATCGGCACGTACTGCCAAGGCACGGGCGCCCTTGGCCTCGACCTTCGCGGCCACCGCCAACGCCGACGCTTCATCGGCGATATAGGTCAGCGCGACGTCGTAACCTTGCTCAGCAGCCAGTATGGCCGTCGCCGCCCCGATCCCGCGCCCGCCTCCGGTGATCAGGATCACGGGTTTTTGCGAACGTTCATTCATGGTAAATCCTCACGACTGGATGAAAAAACAACGTCAGCCGATGACCAGCGTACCGAGGGCAATGACGGCACAGGCCAGCAGCTTGCGCAAGGTCAATGCCTCGCCAAGAAAGACGTACCCGATCAACGCGGCGAACATGACGCTGGTTTCTCGCAACGCAGACACCGCGCCCATCGGTGCATGAGCCATGGCGTAGATCACAACCCCGTAGGCCAATAACGAAACCAGCCCGCCAGCGACGGCCACAGCGAACCCTGGGCGCAGGGCAAAGAGGCTTTGAGTGTCTCGCAGCCCGATATAAACCATGGGCATCATCACGCCCCACAACAGGCACATCCAGGCGGTGTAGGCCATCGGCGCCCCGGAGAGGCGAACACCGATGCCATCGACAACGCTGTAGGCGGCGATGAAAAAACCGGTTCCCAGTGCGTAGGGCAAGTTGGGCAACGTCCGCCGACGCCTGGTAAAAGCCAGCGATAGGATTCCAGTCGACACCAACGTAATCCCCAGCAGCCCACTCGGCGCCACCCGCTCACCGGCGAACAGCGAAGCGGCCAGGACAATCAGGATCGGAGAGACACCGCGGGCGATGGGATAGGTTTGGCCGAGATCCCCGGACTTGTAACTGCGCACCAGGAACAGGTTGTAGCCCACGTGCAATACCGCGGAAAGGCCGGCGTAAAACCAACTTGCCCGGGCGGGCGGCGCCAGTAGCGCCGCCACGATAGCGCTCGCCACGGCGATCGCCATGCACATGATGGTCATGGACCACAAACGGTCGGTGCCCCCGCGCAGCATGGCATTCCAACTGGCGTGCAGCAGCGCGGCGAACAAGACGAGGCAGATGATGTGTAAGGGCATGCATCATCCTAGACCGCTAAAGTAGCGCTATAGAAGCAAAGTCTCTTCATTTGGGCATGATGAAAAGCTCATGCATAAGCCTGCTGAGCGCCAACTGCCTGGGTCACCAGCCAACGACGAAAGCTGGCAATGTGCGGTTGAGTCTCGATCCCTTTGGGACAGACAAAGTAATACGCCAAGGGCGATGCGACCGGCAGGTTGAAAAGCCTTTCAAGGCGGCCGTCATTGAGCTCGGCTTCGACATGCCCGCTGCGTGCCAGGGCGATGCCCTGTCCCAACAGCGCCGCCTCGATGGTCATGTTGGTGTCGGCGTAGCGAATGCTTTCCTTCAAGGTCGTGACCTCGACACCCACCTGGGCAAACCACTGCTCCCATTTCGGCACCAGCGCTGCGCCATCGCGCGTCAGCAGCGGATAGCGCAGCAATTCGGCTGCCGTTTGAGGTGTGCCAAAACGTGCGAGCAACACTGGGCTGGCGACAGGAAAAATCTGCTCGCGGAACAGAAACTCGGAGAACAGCGAAGGGAAATGACCGTTGCCCAGGCGGATAGCAACGTCTGGGTCTGCCGTCGAGAAGTTAATGGGGTTGTCGGTACTGTCCAGGGTCAGCAGGATTTCCGGATGGGCTTGCGCCAGATCCGCAAGCCTGGGCAGCAACCACTTCAAGGCGAAGGAATAGGTTGTGCTGACGCTCAACCGCTGCCGCCCGTTTTGCTCGCGCAAATCGGCCAGGGTGGCCTCGAGCTTCATGAAGAACTCCCGCACGATAGGCGCAAGCGCTGCGCCTGCCGAGGTCAGGTGCAGCGCGTTACCGCGATGAAACAGCTGCAATCCCCAGAGCTGCTCCAGATGCTTGAGTTGGTGGCTCACTGCGCTCTGTGTGACATGCAACTCCTCTGCTGCCGAGGTGAACGTGGCGTGCCGAGTAGCGGCTTCAAAGGCTCGCAGGCTCGAAGAAGGCGGGAGGTTTCGCATGAGGGTCCTCTCTATGAGTAAACCTTCATGCTAGCGCCTTTGCATCGCACGTTATAGCCAGCTGTTCGCCGGCCACTGAGTCAGGTGTCAGACGGTTGATCCTTCCGGCTTTCGGGACTGCCAGCGCAGAGACCATCCATGACCAGGTCCATCAATCTGGCGAGACGCGAGCGCCAATCGCTCTGGGAATCGATTTGCCAAATTCCTGCGGTGGCTAGGAAAAAGTCGTCGTGGGTAACCCCGCTACGAATCGTTCCGGCCTTTTCATTGGCCCTTAAAAGCGACTCGGCCGCGGCCTGGACGGGGGCGTATCCCGACTTCCCTGGGAACTCGTAAGTGGAGGCGGCTTGTCGTATCGCGGTCGCAAGCCCCGCCTTGGTCATTGCATATTCCGCGAGGCAGTCCATCCATTCCCGGAGGGCTTGCTTTGGGGGTTTTGTCGCGAGCAGCTCTTGCGCCAACGAGGCCACTTGCTGCATTTCGAATTGATAAACCTCGAATACCAGCTCCTCCCGATTGGCGAAATGGCGATAGAACGTGCCCTGCCCCACGCCGGCTTTCTTCGCAAGCGCGCTCAGCGGGACCGCAGGATCGAGTGTCAGCTCTGCCACTGCGACCTTCAGAATTCGTTCTCGATTTTTCTTGGCGTCAGAACGCATCGCCAATTCATCATTCTTGGGCAAAGTTTTTTTCCTGCGCTGCATTGCAAAGCGGACAGTTGTCCGGTAGTTTTTTAGCAAGTGGACAGCTGTCCGCTTGCGTACCCTTACCGGAGTTTACTATGAACAGCACGGGCAACACGATCCTGGTCACCGGCAGCACCTCAGGCATAGGCCTTGGCTTGGCGCTCAGGCTGCACAAGGCGGGTAACACCGTCATCATCGCGGGACGTCGCAAGGCTCTGCTCGACAAGATCGTGTCAGAACATCCAGGTATTGAATCGGTATTACTGGACGTCTCTGATCCGCAATCCATCCAGCGCACTTGCGAAACGCTGGCGATCAGTCACCCGAATCTGAACGTTCTCATCAACAACGCCGGCATCATGCACTGGGAGGATCTGACCGCTGCGCAAGACCTGAGCATCGCCGAAAATATCGTGACAACGAACCTGCTCGGCACGATTCGCATGGTGTACGCATTCATCCCCCAACTGATCAAGCAGCCCAGTGCGACAATCATCAACGTCAGTTCGGCTTTGGCATTCGTCCCGCTGCCTGCGACACCGACCTACAGCGCTACCAAAGCGGCCGTTCATTCGTTCACTCAAAGTCTTCGCGTGCAACTGGAAGCCTCGCCCGTCGAGGTGATCGAGCTTGCACCGCCAGGTGTGCGCACCACGTTGCTTGGGCAGGAAAATGACGAACACGCCATGCCTTTGGATGAGTTCTTGAATGAAATCTTCGAGCTGTTCGAGATATCTCCAACCCCACAAGAGCTTATCGTCGAGCGCGCAAAACCCTTGCGGTTTGCTGAGGCGAGCGGCTCGCACGATGAGATATTGAACATGCTTGCGGGCTACAAACCACCGACAGAGTGATATTGACCAGGCCATCGCTGCAGTCCTGAAAGAGCCTGCAGCGAGGCCCCTATAGCTTGCGCAATTCGCCACCCTCCTGCTTCAGACGCTCCAGATACGCAGTGGCATCCAGCAATTGATAAGGAAAGTACAGCCCTGGCGGAGTCGGTGGCTGGCCGTCCAACCCGATCAAACGTTCAAGAGTCATCGCGACGCTGAGGCCGGTCAAGGGGGCCGCGCCTGCCGGATGGATGAGCGCATGACGTGTCTGCAGCGGCTCGCCCTGGCTGTCTTCGCCAACGAGTTCGATGATGATCTCGGTGGACATCGGCCTGCCATGGCGGCGGGTTGAGCTTATTGCGGTGGCCAGGTTGAACTGGACATTCGGCGCGCCCGTCGCAGCCGCCAGGCCAACGACATCAATGGACGAGAAGCCGGTGGCCTCGATCTTCGTACCATCCACCGCGTGGAATCCTGCCTTGGAGTCCTCTCCTTCGCGCCAGACGAACACACCGTCGCGCCGTGTCAGCGCGGCGGGCAGCATCTTGTTCAAATGTTCAAAGTCGGTGGCGACGGTCGGACCGCCAGTATCCTGCTCATCGACCAGGGCGTTGATACGGATGTCCTGGACTCGGCCGAAGGCTCGGGCAATGCTCAGCGTCGACACGGTCGTCGCGCCGGCCATCCATTCGTAACCGAGGACAATCGGCGAAGCATCAGGCGTGTGCATGTACGTTGCGATTTCCGGCGCGATCTCGAAAACGCCAGAGGAGATGCTGAGGTGCGGCACACCGCGCTTTTGCGCAAAACGTAATCCGGCAAGGGCGTGGTCCATGTAAAAGACCACCACGGCGCTGACTGGACGATCGCCGAGCCCCAGGTCGTCGGCGTCGGCGTCAATCACCACGGCCTGCGCCCCGCCCATTCGCTCTGCGGCCCGCTGAGCCTTGGCAAGGTCGCGGCCACCGATCAGCAGGGGCACCTCGGGATGGGCGGCTCGTAGCGCCCGGGCGGTGTGATGGCCAATAGCGCCGGAACCGCCCATTAGCAAGATAGGATCAAGTGACATGGTGTGTTCTCCTCGTTTCCGGGTTTCATCCTGTCCGGAGCGTCAAACTCAACCGGGTGGTACTTAGCAGAAATTCGAGCGATGACTTTGATCTCGAAGTCGAACCCAGCGAGCCAGTTAACGCCAACGGCCCTCCAGTTCGGATAAGGCGCTTGCGAGAAGCGTTCACTTTTTGACGATTATGTTGCTAGTGGTTGTACATAGCTCGGATTAGGTGATTTGGATTGGGGGTGGATGGATGCCGCGTTTAACGCTGCTTCAAATACACCCCTGCCAGCCCGTCCGGTGACTGCGGCACAGCGTTGTAGCCAATGACCGCAAAGTTCTTCACCAGCTGGATGTGATACGGACCGTTTCTCCCGGCCGCTTGCGGCTCGCGCACGATGATCAGGTTATCGGTTTCCATCGGCACGATGTGGTGCTTGGTCACACCGTCTTTCAGGGTCACGGTGAATTCGGCGACTTCTTTTCCGTTGGCATCACGGTCCGGCAGTATCTGGAGATCCAGATCGGCGTCGCGCTCCAGGGCATCCTGGCGCATCCGGTAATGGCCACTGCGCTGGTCAGCGTCGACGTCGTCGATTTTAGCGACATCCAATTCCCGTTCTTCATCGTGCAACCGGACTGCCAATTGCCGGTGGTCGCCATTGACGTCGCTGATCCAGGTGCCGGTAAAAAGATAGGGCTCGACGTTTTCCCGGGAGATCCGCCAGGTACCCGTTTGACCGCCGTCGTCGGCATATTCATGGAGGCTGATAAGGTCGTCGTCAGCGTCGTCCCCAAACCCCAACAGCTTGATCGGCTCGCCATCGCCTGCCTCGGTAAAACGCACTTCGCCAATGATCACGGCGCCTTGCACCTGATACCAGAGTTCTACCGGGGACTTGCCGTCGAGGGTTCCGGCAAGGATCACCGGATCTTCCTTCTCCGGGCCTTCCAGGCGCGCTTGTTCACGCCACTGGCCGTCTTTCAATTCACCGGTGGTGCGTCGCGTGTAGCCGCTGGGCATGCTGGTGTTTTCGCCAGGGTCGGTGGGTTGGATTTTCTCCTCGGTGTTCGAGTAGAGCAGGACCAACTCATCGCCGCGCATTTTCCAGTGAGTGGCGCGACTCCAGCAGCAGTCGCGATCGGTTTGCGAAAGCAGGACGCCGTCCAACGGGCTCACCGAGAACATGCCTTTGCTGTCTTCCTTTGCCAGGTTCGTCAGGGCCGGGTTGAGGACCCATTGGGTTTTCTGCTGGTCTTGCAGGTAGACGTCGAATGCCGGTGTGTAGATCGCATCGGGATGGTTGCCGTTGCGAATCGCCAAGTCCTGGTGGCCGTCGAAGTTGAAGTCGTCGAAGTACAACAGGCTCTGGGGGCCGAGTAGCCAGTTGTCGACCTTGCCGTGGCGGTCCACGGGCACATTGCCGGCGGGCGTTTGCAATTGCTGCAGGACTTCGAGGGTTTTGCTGTCGCGCACGGAGAAATAGGCTTGCGCCAACTGATGCGGATCTTCCGGCGGCTCCGGGAACAGCACTTCGACCCGGTATTGGCCGCTGCGGTCATTCACCGAAAACACCCTTGGCTCAGCCGTGGCCGGGGCTACCAGAGTCGTGGAAAGAAGCACACCACCGACAAACGAACGCATCCACTCACTTCCTTGCTGAAATGTTGGGCGGCAGTGTAGCGACCCTCGTGATTCATCGCGAGAGACGACTGTTGCTATCAGATAGGCCCGGACTGTAACTGACGCCCTCCTCGTCCTTCGCTTACTGTCGAGGCTCATCCCTCGGAGTGATCCCCATGCCGGACACCGCCAATCTCTACCTGTTCGTGGCTGCTGTCGTGCTTCTGCTGATCGTTCCGGGGCCCAACATGGCCTTTGTCACCAGCCATGCGTTGGCCCACGGTTGGCGTGCCGGCGTCGCTGCGGCCCTCGGCATTTCCTTTTCGGACCTGCTGATGACGATGATGGTCAGCGCTGGCATTGGCGCGCTGGTGATGAGCTGGGCGCCGGCGTTCGACGTGCTGCGTCTGGCCGGGGCCGGTTATCTGCTCTGGCTGGCCTGGCAAGCACTGAGAACGCCGACCGCGACTCAGGACAGCCAACTGCAGGCAGCTTCGCTGTGGAAAATCTTATGCCGAGGCGCCCTCAACAGTCTTTTGAATCCCAAGGCGCTGCTGTTCTTCATGGTGTTCCTGCCTCAGTTCGTTGACGTCAAGGCTGGCGGCGTGAGCCTGCAATTGATCTTCCTGGGAGCGTTGCTGGCACTGATTGCCCTCGTCTTCCATGCCCTGCTGGGTGTTTGCGCCGCACAGCTCAGGACGAAACTGGCGAACGGTGGGTTTTCAAGACGCCTGGGCACGTATGGTTTTGCCGGCGTCATGGCAGCGCTGGCGGCACGCCTGTTGTTTCTTGATCGACCACTTTGACCCGCGACGCCTCAGGGCTGTCCTATGCTTACCTCATCCACTGCGAAGCCGGAATAATGTCGTCGCCCGAAACCAAACTCCTCCAAAGTTGGCACCACAATGCCCAGGCCTGGATCGAAGCCATCCGCAGCGGTGCCATCGAAAGCCGTCGGACAGTCACCGACCAGGCCATGCTGCTGGCAGTGCAGAGCCGCCGGCCCGAACGCGTGCTGGATCTGGGCTGCGGCGAAGGTTGGTTGTTGCGGGCGCTGGCTGAACGGGGCATCGAAGCGGTGGGTGTGGATGGCGACGCGACGCTGGTCGAAGCGGCCCGTGCGTCAGGTTCCTCGCCGGTGCATCTGGCAAGTTATGAAGCACTGGTGGAGACGACGGTGGACGTCGGCAGCGGCTACGACCTGATCTGCGCCAACTTCGCCCTGTTGCACCAGGACATCATCCCGTTGCTCGCCGCGATGAACGCCCTGCTCAGCCCAGGCGGCGCGCTGGCGCTCCAGACGCTGCATCCCTGGACCGTGGCGGCGGGCAATTATCAGGACGGCTGGCGCGAAGAAACCTTCGATGGGTTCAAAGGCCAATGGCAGCCCATGCCATGGTACTTGCGCACCTTGTCCAGTTGGCTCAACGCCTTGGAGATGGCGGGTTTCCGACTGGTAAGCCTGCAAGAGCCACAGCACCCGCAAAGCCCGGTGCCGCAGTCGTTATTGCTGGTGGCCGAGCAATCCCCCTCATGGCGTTAGCGACTCGACGGTAAAACAGCCCGAGCGATAAACCCTGTGCGCCTGCATGCCGCGCTTTTGCAGGGCTTTCCTGACGGCTCTGAGAAACATGCCGTGGGAGACGATGATTGTGGTCTTCCCAGCTTCGCCGCCGACTCTGTAAAGCTCAGCGGCCACACCGAGCGCCCGCTGGTGTTCGGCTTTTCGGCTGGCGGCCCCCAGTGAAATCCCCAACAACCAAAGGATCCTGTGCAACGCGAACCAATGCCTCAAGCCCATCTTCAGGACGGGAATGCTGCTTAACCGCAGGTCAAACTCACGTAAACGAGCATCCTGTTGGATACGCGCCACGTCGAACAACCGGCAGGCCGTCGCGTAGGCTCTGTTGACGGGCGAGGACATGATGTTGGCTTCGCTCGCGAGGAGCATTTGAGATACGTTTGGCTGGCTCAGGAAGGCTGCAATTTCAGCCTCATCGATGGATGATGTCTGGTTGTATTCATCCAGCCGAAGCTTGGCCGAACGGGCATTGCAGGGTTTGTAATCGATCAACGGTGTGGCATGGCGTATCAGGTAAATCACGGCAACAGCTCCTTGTTTCCCGGCAAATCCCTTTCGAAGCGCACCTGTATACAGGCAAAGACGCCATTCAGCGAGTGCCATGCAGCTTATTCAGGGGCTACATCTGTGGCGAGGGAGCTTGCTCCCGCTGGGCTGCGCAGCAGCCCCAAACCCATTCAACCCAATGCATCAGGAAAATACGGTTGGCGGGTTGTTACGACGGCTGCGCCGCCGAGCGGGAGCAAGCTCCCTCGCCACAGGTTGAGGAGGTCTTACCAAAGCGCCACGGTGTAGCTAACGATCAACCGATTCTCATCCAGGTTATTGCCAAAATTCGAGCGTACCGTCGCGTTGCGCCATTTCAAGCCCAGCCCTTTCAACCTGCCGTCTTGCACCACATAGGCAATATCGGTGTTGCGCTCCCACTCCTTGCCTTCGCCCGGGGCGCTGCGCTGGACGTTGTCGCCAGTGATGTAGCGGGTCATGAAGGTCAACCCGGGTACGCCAATGGCGGCAAAGTTGTAGTCATAACGCGCTTGCCAGGAACGCTCGTCGATGTTGGCGAAATCGCCGATCTGCACGAAGTTGACCAGGTACGGATCACTGCGACCGATGTAGGGGAACGGATCGTCACCGCTCATGCGCTGATAACCCAGGCCCAACGCATGACCCGCCAGGCTGTAGGTGAACAAGGCGCCGAAAGCCTGGTTGTCGAGTTCGCGGAAACTGCCGTCTTCGGTACTGCGCGAATAACGCACGTCACTCTTGAATAACTGCCCTGCGCCCAGGTCCAGGGTGTGGACGAACCCGAGATAATTTTGCTGGTAAATGTCTTCCAACTGGCTATAGCGGTATTGCGCCGTGAGGTTCGGCAGGAACTGATAGTCCGCCCCGGCGAACTGAAACCTGTCGCTGCTGCCGCCAATGCGGTTGGCGGTCATGTCCTGGTAGTCGGTGGAGTCGACAAAGTTGATCTGGGTGAGTTGCCCGGCGGTCAGCTTCAAGCGATCGATTTCCTGCACGTTCAGCAAGCCGCCCTTGAACGTGCCCGGCAACAGGCGCGTGTCGTTGGAACTCACCGCCGGGTCCTTGATCTGCAACGTGCCCAGCTTCAAGGTGCTCTTGGACAGGCGCGCCTTGGCGGTCAGGCCCAGTTCGCCATAACGGTCCTGGGAGCCGCCCGACAGATCCGCCGGCAACAGATTGGTGCCAGCCGTGCCGCCGCCGGAGTCCAGTTTGAAGCCGGCCATGCCCAAGGCATCGAGGCCGAAACCCACGGTTCCGGCGGTGTATCCCGATTCCATTCGCAGCAGGAAACCCTGGGCCCATTCCTCGGCCTTGTCCCGCGCTCCGTCCTGGCGGAAGTCGCGGTTGAAGTAGAAGTTGCGAGCCTCCAGGTTGCCTTTGCTGTCGGCGATGAAATCGGCCTGGGCGTTCGGCACGCCGATCAGGCTCAGGCCGAGCAAGGTGCCCGCCGAGGTCCAGGTCCATCGAGGGAATGTGGCGTGTTGCATGGCGCGCTCCTTTTATGGGCGCGAGCGAACCCTCCAGGGGCTCTGCGCACGCCTCTTTATTGTTGTCATGGGGATGCCGGCGCAGTGGGCTTGCGTCGTGGAGCGGATTCTTTGTGTCGAATCGGCGCAGCGTCAAACGGGAAAAAAGCCGGATCGGCCATAAGAAAATTTGATGCGCCCGATGGCCCGATCTGGAGTAACAATTGCAATCATAAGAACCACACGCACCAAGAGAGCCTCCATGAACCTCAAATTCCTCGAAACCTTCGTCTGGGTTGCCCGGCTGCAAAGCTTCAGCCTCACCGCCGAGAAGATGTTCAGCACCCAGGCGGCGATCTCGAGCCGGATCGCCTCGTTGGAAGAGGAGTTGGGCCTGCGCCTGTTCGTGCGGGATTCCCGTGGGGTCTCGCTGACGCCCGAAGGCCTCAAAGTGCTCGACTACGCCGAGCAGATGCTCGACGTCCAGCGTGCGTTGAAGCAGTCACTGGACACCAGCAGCCCGCAGCAAGGCCTGGTGCGCATCGGCGTGATGGATACGGTGATCCACACCTGGCTCAGCCCGCTGATGTCGATGCTGATGCAGGCGTTCCCCGCCGTGGAAATCGAGATCACCGCCGATGCCGCGCGCAACCTCTGTGAGCAACTGCAGAAAGGCTACCTGGACATCGTGTTCCAGACCGATCTGGTCCGCCACGAAAGCGTGCGCAACCTGGAACTGGGCCACTACCCCATGCACTGGATCGCCGCGAGCCAATCGATCTATGCCCGGCCCTATGCGTCGCTGGTGGAGATGGCCGGCGAGCGCATCATCACTTTCGTCAAGCATTCGCGTCCGCATCAGGACGTGCTCAACCTGCTGTACGCCCACGGGGTGAGTGCGCCGCGAGTCAGTTGCGTCAATTCGGTCTCGGCCATGACCCGGCTGATTCGCGACGGCTTCGGCATCGGCGCCTTGCCGGCCGCGCTGGTGGCCAAGCCCCTGGCCAGTGGCGAATTGATCCAACTCGACCCCGGCACCGCCCTGCCCCAACTGGACGTCGTGGCGTCCTGGCGCGCTGGCGTCGGCCTGGAGTTGATTGAAAATATCGTCCAGATGAGCCGCCAGGTGGTCAGCCAGTACGCCGTCGATGTCGGGCCATTGCGCATGGTGGCGGCCCCCGGGCTGAACAGCCAAGCGCCTCTCGAATAACTTTTAGTTGTCGCGGGGTACCAATATTCCTTGTTGGACGTCATCGCCACGCTGTTCCCAAAGTAGCGAACGACCACTTGGAGAACCCGTGATGACGTCCTTCGAACAATTACAACAATGCTCACCCGTTGCCCTGCGCCAAAGCATCGCCGCCGGCCAATACCAAGGCCATACCAGCGGCCTGGGCCAAGGTCGCGTGCAAGCCAATATCGTGATATTGCCCGGCGACTGGGCCAATGAATTCCTGCGCTACTGCACCCTCAACCGCCAGGCCTGCCCGGTGCTGGACGTGACCGAGCCAGGGGACCCGTTCTTTCGCAACCTGGGTGCCGCCATCGATATCCGTCATGAAGTGCCTCAATACCGGGTCTACCGCAACGGCGAGTTGAACGAATCGCCCCTGGACATCGAACACTTGTGGCAGGAGGACCTGGTGGCCTTCGCCCTCGGTTGTTCGTTCTCCTTCGAGCAACCGTTGCTGGAGGCCGGCATCCGTTTGCGGCACATTGAACTGGGGCGCAATGTGGCGATGTTCCAGACCAACATCGACACACGCCCCACCGCCCGATTGTCTGGCAAGATGGTGGTGACCATGCGACCGATGAAGGCCGCCGCGGCCATCCAGGCGATCCAGATCACCGGGCGCATGCCCAACGTCCACGGCGCTCCGGTGCATATCGGCGATCCGTCACTGATCGGCATTCAATCCCTCGACACGCCGGATTACGGCGACGCCGTGCCTGTGGAAGCCGACGAAATCCCGGTCTTCTGGGCCTGCGGCGTGACGCCTCAATCGGTGGTCCAGGCCTCGCGCCCACCGTTGTGCATCACCCACGCCCCGGGCTGCATGCTGGTGACGGACTTGTGGAACAGTGATTTGTAAGCCACGCACGACAAACTGAAGGGATACACGATGAACACGGCTCGGCAATCGATTCAACAGTACATCAATGCCAAGGACGGCAACCGCCCGCACCTGCTGGACCAGGCCTTTACGCCGACTGCTATTCTGGACATGGTCGTGCGCACCGGCGCCATCACGTTTCCTGGCCACGTTGAAGGCCGTACCGCCATTGGCGATGTGCTGGTCAGTCGCTTCGGCCAGACCTTCGAAAACGTCTACACATTCTGCCTGGCCGCCCCGCCGCCAGTAGACACCGAAGCGTTCCAGTGCAAATGGCTGGTGGCGATGTCGGACAAGAGCAGTGGCGAGGCGCGGGTCGGTTGCGGCCTGTATGACTGGCAGTTCGATCCGCAGTCGCGACTGGCCGAGGGATTGACCATCACCATTGAACACATGAAGACCCTGCCGGCGACCGATCTACCGAAGATCATGGCCTGGGCATCGAGGCTGGACTATCCGTGGTGCCTGCCGGAAGCGGCTGTCGATAACGTGCCGGTTCTGCATGAGTTGCAAGAAGTGGTCTTGTATATGGCTAATGCCGAGCAGTGAAGAATATGAAACCTGCCTAGCGACTGTGGGAGGGGATTTCTCTGTGGGAGCAAGCCTTGCTCCCACAGAGGGTGGGTGATAATCCTCTCGCCACAGTTTCCATGCTTTCCATGACTGCGCCAAGGAACCGCCCCAAGTGAACATCAAGTTTCTCGAAACCTTCGTCTGGGTGGCCCGCCTGAAGAGCTTTCGCCTCACCGCGGAGAAGCTGTTCACCACCCAAGCGTCCATCTCAAGCCGGATCGCCGCCCTGGAGGACGAAATGGGTGTGCGGCTGTTCGTGCGCGATTCCAAAGGGGTGTCGCTGACCTCCGAAGGCCAGCGCGTGCTGGAATACGCCGAGCGCATCATGGACACCATGCAAAGCATGAAAGCCGCGATCAAGGATCCGCGCCAGGTGCGCGGCCGGATCCGCATCGGTGCGATGGATACGGTGATCCACACCTGGCTCAGCCCCTTGGTCACTCGCCTGATGGAATGCTACCCGGCCCTGGAAATCGAATTGTCGGCCGACACCGCGAGCAACCTCTGCTCACAACTGGAAAAGGGCTACCAAGACATCATTTTCCAGACCGACATCCTGCGCCTGGACAGCGTGCGCAACGCATTGCTGACCCGTTATCCGATGCACTGGGTGGTACGCACCGGCTCCGCCTATGACCGCGCCTATGGGTCGCTGGAAGATTTGTCCCTGGAACGCATCGTGACCTTCTCGCGCAACTCCCGGCCCCACCAGGACATCCTCAACCTGCTGCACTCGGCCAACATCGTCTCGCCACGCATCAACTGCGTGAACTCGGCATCGGCCATCACCCGCCTGGTTCGCGACGGCTTCGGCATTGGCGCCATGCCCGCGGCGCTGGTGGTCGGTGAACTGGCCCAAGGCACCTTGACGTTGGTGGATGGCGTGCCACTGCCCTCGGTCATGGACATCGTCGCCAGTTGGCGAACCGGTGCCGGTATGGAGCGAGTGGAAGACATCGTCAGCCTGACCCGGGAAGTGGTTGGCGAGTTCGTCGCGCAACTGCCGGCCGGCTATCGGCTCGACATGAATTAAGCCGAGCATTCATTCCGTCATCAGATTTTCACACCGCTGACATACCGTGGGCACCGATTGATCCCCGTCCACTTCAATCGGTGAGCCCTTCAGCTGATGCAAGCATTCCTGAAAAACAGAACGCCCAAAGCACCGATTAAAACCCCGAATCACCCGCCACGCCGACATGACGCGCGGCGCGGCGAGATGCCCCGTGAGGAGGAGGTCTGCGTTCGGTTCCTGTCATGCGCAGACATCCCTTCCTTGCTGGAGCTCGAACAAAAGAAATGGACGGACGATCAACGAGCCGATGCCGCCATGCTTGCATCGCGGATCGCCGCATTCCCGGCCCTGAGTGTCGGTGCGTTTTGCGCACGCAGCGGCACGGCGCGGGCGTCGTTGTTCATGAAGCCGACCCGGCACGATCACATTCGCCAATGCTCGACCTGGGCCGACTGCGCCAGGAAACAGCACGGCGATGAATCCGCCAGGACTGGCGCGCTGTTTGGCATCAGCCTGAGTAGTGTCGACCCCAAGGCCGCGAACGCCGTTTTCGAGTTTTTCTGGCCCTACGCCCTGAAACAGGGCTGGTCGGACGTCTACCTTGGCTCCCCCGTTCCGGGCCTGCGGGACTGGCTGTCGAAGAATCCCGATACCCCGGTCACCCGCTACGTGCAAAGCCAGCGCCAGGGGCTGCCACTGGATCCCCAACTGCGCTATTACTTTAAAAAGGGATTTCGGCGAATTGTCGCGATCCGGGACAACTACTTTCCCCATGAGCCCTCATTGGACGTCGGCGTGCTGATCCAGGGCAAGGTGCCGCTGTCGGGGCTGTCGTTCATCTGGAAAAGGCTCCCGCTGAGCTGGTTGCAGCGCATGAAAAAACTGTTCTTCGTGTGCTTGTGAATACCTCCCTTGCGCTGGAAGGCCAGGCGCGACCATTGGCTCACGATCGCAATTTCCGCCGTTTGCTGGCGTGCGCCGTGGCATCGATGGTGGGCGATCAATTCACCCTGGTCGCCTTTCCCTTGCTCATCATGGCGATATCGCCAGAGCCCATGACGCTTGGCTGGGCATTCGCCGCGCTGGCTCTGCCGCGGGCCCTGTTCCTGTTGACGGGCGGCTCGCTGGTCGACCGGTTTGGTGCCCGTTCGATCTGGATGTCTGGCTGCTACGGCAGTGCGCTGACCCTGGGCGGCCTGGCCTGGGCGCTCTACACCGGCCACGCGACGTTACCGATCATCTATGGGGCGGCGGCACTGTTGGGGCTGTTCAGCGCGCTCACGCTGCCGGCGGGCAGTGCGCTGGTGCCTGGTATTGTCGACCCGCGCGACCTGGAACGGGCCAACGGCATTTTCCTGGCCCTCAGGCAGTTGACCATCGCCATCGGACCGGTCGCCGCCGGCGGGCTCATCGCCCATGCCTTCCTACCCCTCGGCACGCGACCAGCGGCCAACGCTGCCCTGGACGGTTATGTCATCGCGTTTGCCCTCGATGCGCTGACCTTCGCGCTGTCCGCATTCGGGTTGCGAACCTTGCCTATCCGTCTGATTCCTGGTGGCGGAACAAGCCGCCATAGCACCACGGAAGGCTTGCGTTATTTCTTTCACAATCGCCCTCTGCGCACGTACCTGAGCTACATGGCAGCCATGACACTGCTCATGAGCGGGCCGGTGCAGGTCGCCTTGCCATTGCTGGCTCACGCACGCTTCACGCCTGAGGCCACCGCATTGGGATGGCTGTTCGGCGCCCAAGGGGCCGGCACGCTGCTCGGCATGCTGATGTTTACCGCCAGCCCAAAACTGCGAATCGTCAACCTGGGTGTCACGCTACTCGCTGTCGACGCCGCCATCGCCATGCTGGTAATGCCGCTGGGGTGGATCCATGCCCTTTGGCAAGGGGTGACCTTGCTGTTTGCCATTGGCGTCTTTGGCGGCTTCGTGCAGGTCATGGCGTTCACCTGGCTACAGCGGGCCTTGCCAGCACATTTGCTTGGGCGCGGCATGAGCCTGTTCATGCTGGTGTTTTTTGGGTTGGCACCCGTCTCGGCGGCGATATCGGGTTGGGTCTTGCAATGGGTGTCCATCGAGATCCTGTTCCTGGTCACTGGCGCCCTACTCCTGGCGGTCGTGTTTTTCTCCTATTTCGGGTCAGGCCTGAGGAGGCTCTCGGATGTTTAACCAAACCCATGAACCTGTCCAAGCCGCGCGGCCCGACCGTAGCGTTGAACGCGCCCGGTTGCTGGAGTGGGGACGCCCCGCCCCGTTGCGCCTGCTTGCCTGCACGGTTTTCGAATGGGTGCTCATTGTGGGGGCGGCTGGCCTGGCTATCCAGGCGGAGTCGATTTTCGCCACGGTGCTGGCCGTCGTGCTCATCGGCACCCGGCAACATGCGTTGCTCATTCTCATGCACGAGTTTTCACACCGCCAATTCAGCCGGACCCGCCCGGTACTCAACGACACGCTGGGGGATCTCCTGACGGCGCTTCCTTTTACCATCACCTTGTTCGGCTTCCGGCGAGACCACGCCGCCCACCACCTGCATACGGCCACCGAGCGTGATCCCAACTGGGTATCGTGCATAGGACAGGATCGGTTCACCTTCCCCAAGTCCAGTTTCGATGTGGTCATCCTGCTGATCAAGCATTGCGGCGGCCTGTACAGCCTCCACGAATTCAAAACGGCCCTGATGACATCGAAAATGGCCTCGCAATGTCCCCCTTCTACTCAATACCGGCAATGGATCTTTGCAATCGTGGTGGCCGCGCTCCTCACCGGGTTCCACTTATGGCTGGAGGCCCTGGTGTATTGGCTGGTTCCTATGTTCACGGTGCTGATGGTGCTGTTGTATTGGCGCGATGTGGCCGAGCACTTTGCATTGCCCCAACCCGGCCACGGTGTTTCTCGAACCGTCATTGCTCCTTGGTGGGAGCGCCTGTTGATTGCGCCTCATGGCGTGGGCTTTCATGCCGAGCACCATCGGTATCCCGCCGTACCCGGTTTTCGCCTGGCACAGGTGCACGCGGCGCTCATGGAAGACCCGGCGTATGTCGAGCGAGCGCACGTCACCCGAGGCTATTGCACGGGGCTGATACGCGAAGTCGCTGCCGATACCGCTGTAAGCTCACGCACGAGGAACTGACCGATGGACTCCATCCGACAGCAGACCACCGATCGTCCTGAACCCTTCTGGAACGACACACCGATCAAGACCTACCTGTTCGACGCGTTCTCGGTGCTGCTGCCCGCTGGCGAACAGTTCGTGATATCGGTGGTGGAGTCATCCGCCTTGCGCTTGCCGCCAACCTCGACGCTGGCTGAACAATCGCGCCGCTTCGTGGCCGAGGAACGCGCCCACCAGCGAGCGCACCGGTTGTACAACCAGCAATTGGAAAAGCAGGGGTTTGAGGTCCGAAAATACGAACACGGAATCGAAAAGGATCTCGATGCCTTGCGCAGCAAATTGTCACTCAATGCGCAGTTGTCCTTGGCCGCTGCGTTTGAACACGTGACAGCGGTCACGTCCCGGATCGCCTTGCGCGACGGTGGGCTGCTGTCGACCCGCGTCTCACCACAAACACGCCTGTGGCGCTGGCATTGCGCCGAGGAAGTCGCCCATCAGCACGTCACCACCGACCTGCTGCAGGCGCTGGGTGTCCCCTATTGGCAGCGCATTCTTTATTTTCTGGCAGCGTCGGCGCTCATGGCGTTCGATGTCCTGCGTCATCTGTTTGGCTTTGCTCGCCTGGACATCGCCCGGGGCCGTGTCAGCGCCAAACGACTGCGACAGGCGACGGGCCGGCTGCTGCTACGCGATGGCGCAAACCTGGCGTTGCTGGCCGCCGGATGGGCCGCCTACTTTCTACCGCTGAAAGCACCTGCGGCGGCGGACTGTCAGTGAACTGCAATATCCCCGACTTATTCTGAGCCCAGCGCACTGCGGCGAACGCGGGTTGTGCAGGTCGCCCACTCGGAATGATCCAGGGAATCCGCCATGAAGATCAGTGTATTCGGAAGTGGTTACGTAGGGTTGGTGCAAGCCGCCGTGTTGGCCGAAGTGGGCCATGACGTGGTGTGCATGGACATCGACGAGCGCAAGGTCGACAGCCTGCGGCAAGGCCAGGTGAGTATTTTCGAGCCCGGCCTGGCCACGCTGGTGCGTGAAGGGCTGGAGGCCGGGCGCTTGCACTTCACCTGTGACGAACAACTTGCCGTGCAACACGGCCAGGTGCTTTTTATCGCGGTGGGCACGCCCTCCCGGGACGATGGCAGCGCAGATCTGAGCCAGGTCCTGGTCGTTGGCGAGGCCGTCGCCCGCTACCGCGAGCAACCGCTCATTGTGGTGGAGAAATCCACCGTGCCGGTGGGCACCGGCGACGTCCTGCGGGCGCACATCGACAAATGCCTGCTCAAGGCCAGTCGCTTGCTGCAGTTCGATATCGTCTCCAACCCGGAATTTCTCAAGGAAGGCTCGGCGGTCGCCGATTGCCGTCGTCCAGACCGCATCGTGATCGGCTGCGAGCGCGATGAAGTGCGCGAAACCATGCGTGACCTGTACGCACCGTTCAACCGCAACCACGACCGGATCCTGTTCATGGACCTGCGCAGCGCCGAACTGACCAAATACGCCGCCAACGGCATGCTGGCGACCAAGATCAGCTTCATCAACCAGATCGCCGAACTGGCCGAACACCTGGGGGCCGACATCGAGTCCGTGCGCCTGGGCATCGGCGCCGACTCGCGCATCGGCTACCACTTCATCTACCCGGGATGCGGCTACGGCGGCTCGTGCTTTCCCAAGGACATGCGCGCCTTGATCCACACCGCCGAACAGGCCCATTGTTCCAGCGACTTGCTGCAAGCGGTGGAAGCCATCAACGGGCGGCAGAAACACAAACTGTTCGAACGGATCAACGCATTCTACCAGGGCGACCTGCGCGGCAAGACGTTCGCGCTGTGGGGCCTGGCCTTCAAGCCCAACACCGACGACATGCGTGACGCACCGAGCCGCACCCTGCTGGAATCGCTCTGGGCCGCCGGGGCCAGCGTCCGTGCGTATGACCCGGAGGCGATGCAGCAGACGCAACTGCTCTACCCCGACGAGACCCGACTCATGTTGATGGGCACGCCGGAATCGGTGTTGCCGGGCGCCGACGCGCTGGTCATCTGCACCGAATGGCAGCCCTTCAAGGCGCCGGACTTCGACCTGCTCCGGCAGCGGCTCAAGGCCCCGGTGATTTTTGACGGGCGCAACCTGTTTGACCCGGAGCGCATGGCCGACAAGGGCTTCACCTATTTCCCGATGGGCCGCGGGCAATCGCGCGGCCTGCCCATTGCCCAGCAGACCTGGTTCCCAGCCTCCAGAAGTGCTTGAGCGAGATCGTTACCTCAAAATTAATGCACTCAAACAGCATTAATATGAATTTGTAAGCGAGGGTTGTGACCGGCACACTGTGCACCGTTCCTCCCCCAACTGTTGGAACACTTAAAGGGCTTTCTGGGACCTCCCCGTAAGCCCCTTTTTTTGTTCGTTTTTTGGATTTTCGCTTAATGTTTTCTCGCTGGATCCCCGCCGCTATCAATACCCGTCCCACCGAATGGAGCCGCGCCGCCATCGGCATGGCATTGGGGACCCTGTTCAGTGTCTGGCTATGTGGCCAGGTCTTTGGCCTGGAGGTGGCACAACACCTGATCGGGCCCCTCGGTGCTTCGGCCGTGCTGTTGTTTGCCGTGTCATCGGGCGCCCTCGCCCAACCATGGTCGATTGTCGGCGGTTACCTGTGCGCGTCGGTCGTGGCGCTGCTGGTGGCCCATGTTCTGGGGCGTACGCTGGGCAGCGCCTGCCTGGCGGCCGGCATGGCGCTGGTGCTGATGTGCTGGCTGCGTTGCCTGCACCCGCCGGCCGGTGCCTTGGCGGCGACCTTAGTGCTGGCGGATCCGTCTATCGTTGCCCTGGACTGGCAGGCGGTCGGCGCGGCCATGCTGGCCGGCTCCGGGTTGCTCACCTTTGCGCTGGCCTACAACAACCTGACGCGGGTGCGCTATCCCAAGCGCGCCAGCGAACCGGTGGCCGTCATACCGGCTGACCACCCTCCCGTCGACCGCCAGGCCATCACCGCCGAAGACCTGAAATTGGCCCTGGCGGAAATGGAGGCATTCTTCGACGTCACCCCGGAAGATCTGGAACAACTCATCCACGTCAGCGAGCGAAATGCCAAGCGCCGCAGCATCACAGAGGTCCTTTCAAGTCGCGGTTGAGCCTGTGGCTGCTATAAATATGCAGACAGGACCTGCACGTATCCCGGTTGTGCAAGGCAAATTTGCACTGGTACGATCCTGATCGGGTACGCGCGACACAATTCATAAAAAACAATAAAAGCGGGGGTTAGCGATGACAGCTCAGGTTTCATCCCAAGCTGCGGAAACCATCGAAGCCGTGGCCCATGAGGTGCTGGTCGACGTTCGCAATCACGTTGGCCACTTGACCCTGAACCGCCCCGCCGGCCTCAATGCCCTGACCCTGGGCATGGTGCGCAGCTTGCAGCAACAACTCGATACGTGGGCACTCGACCCACAGATCCGCGCCGTGGTACTGCGTGGCGCCGGTGACAAAGCGTTCTGCGCCGGCGGTGATATCCGCTCGCTATACGACAGTCACAAACAAGGCGATACCCTGCACCAAGATTTCTTCGTCGAGGAATACGCCCTCGACCTGACGATCCACCACTACCGCAAACCGATCCTCGCCTTGATGGACGGCTTCGTGCTGGGCGGCGGCATGGGCCTGGTGCAAGGCGCCGACCTGCGGGTCGTGACCGAACGCAGTCGCCTGGGCATGCCAGAAGTCGCCATCGGTTATTTCCCCGACGTCGGCGGCAGTTATTTCCTGCCGCGCATTCCCGGTGAACTGGGGATCTACCTGGGGGTCAGCGGCGTACAGATCCGCGCCGCCGACGCGTTGTACTGCGGGCTCGCCGACTGGTACCTCGACAGCCGCAAGCTCAAGCAACTGGACGAGCGTCTCGATCGGTTGGAATGGCACGACACGCCGCTCAAGGATCTGCAAAGCCTGCTGGCCAAGCTCGGCCAGCAACAGCTCCCTGCCCCGCCCCTGGCCGACTTGCGCCCAGCCATCGACCATTTCTTTGCCCTGCCCGACGTACCGAGCATGGTCGAGCAGTTGCGCCAGGTCACCGTCGCCAACAGTCATGAATGGGCGGTGAAGACCGCCGACCTGCTGGACAGCCGCTCGCCCCTGGCCATGGCCGTGACCTTGCAAATGCTGCGGCGCGGCCGGCATTTGAGCCTGGAAGACTGTTTTGCCCTGGAGCTGCACCTGGACCGGCAATGGTTCGAACGCGGAGACCTGATCGAAGGCGTGCGCGCCTTGCTGATCGACAAAGACAAGAACCCGCGCTGGAACCCGCCGACCCTGGAGGCGCTGGACGCCGACCATGTGGCGAGTTTCTTCGACGGCTTCGACGACCACGGGAACTGAGCCATGCACGACCTCGAACTGACCGACGAACAAGTGATGATCCGCGACATGGCCCGGGATTTCGCCCGTGGTGAAATCGCCCCCCATGCCCAGGCCTGGGAAAAAGCCGGCTGGATCGACGACGCCCTGGTGGCGAAGATGGGCGAACTGGGCCTGTTGGGGATGGTGGTGCCGGAAGAATGGGGCGGCACTTATGTCGACTACGTGGCCTATGCCCTGGCGGTGGAGGAAATCTCCGCGGGCGACGGTGCCACCGGGGCGCTGATGAGCATCCACAACTCGGTGGGTTGCGGGCCGGTGCTGAATTTCGGCACCGATGAACAGAAGCAGACGTGGCTGGCGGAGCTCGCCAGTGGCCAGGCCATTGGCTGCTTCTGCCTGACCGAGCCCCAGGCCGGTTCCGAAGCCCACAACCTGCGCACCCGAGCCGAACTGCGCGATGGCCAATGGGTGATCAATGGCGCCAAGCAATTCGTCAGCAACGGCAAGCGGGCGAAGCTCGCGATTGTGTTTGCCGTGACCGATCCGGAGCTGGGCAAAAAAGGTATTTCGGCGTTCCTGGTGCCTACCGATACGCCGGGATTCATCGTCGATCGCACTGAACACAAGATGGGCATCCGCGCCTCGGACACCTGCGCGGTTACCTTGAACAATTGCACCATCCCCGAGGCCAATCTGCTGGGCGCGCGTGGCAAGGGCTTGGCCATTGCGCTGTCCAACCTGGAAGGCGGCCGCATCGGCATCGCGGCGCAAGCCCTGGGCATCGCCCGCGCAGCGTTTGAAGCGGCGCTGGCCTACGCCCGTGATCGTGTCCAGTTCGACAAGCCGATCATCGAGCACCAGAGCATCGCCAACCTGCTGGCCGACATGCATACCCGCATCAACGCCACCCGCCTGCTCATTCTCCACGCCGCCCGGCTGCGCAGCGCCGGCAAGCCGTGCCTGTCGGAAGCCTCCCAGGCCAAGCTGTTCGCCTCGGAAATGGCCGAAAAGGTCTGCTCCTCGGCCATACAGATTCATGGTGGGTATGGGTATCTCGAGGATTATCCGGTAGAACGCTACTACCGCGATGCGCGGATTACCCAGATCTACGAAGGGTCGAGCGAGATACAGCGAATGGTCATCGCCCGGGAGCTGAAACACTACCTGGTCTAGCGGCTGGAAAAGCATCGCGAGCAAGCTCGCTCCCACAGGGTTCAGCGGCGTACGCAAATACTGCGTACACCACCGATCCACTGTGGGAGCGAGCCTGCTCGCGAAAGCGTCAACAGCAACGCCGCATTACTTGTCCTGAAACTCCGCCGCACGCTTGGCCACGAACGCCGCCATGCCTTCCTTCTGGTCCTGCGTCGCAAACGCCGCATGGAATACCCGGCGTTCGAAACGCACGCCTTCGGACAGGCTGACTTCAAAGGCGCGGTTGACGCTTTCCTTGACCATCATGCTAATGGGCACCGACTTGGAGGCGATCAACGCTGCGGTTTTCAGCGCATCGTCCAGCAGTTCATCGGCCGGTACGATCCGCGCGACGATGCCGCAACGCTCGGCTTCCACCGCGTCGATGAAACGTCCGGTCAGGCACATTTCCATGGCCTTGGCCTTGCCCACCGCACGGGTCAGGCGCTGGGTGCCGCCCATGCCCGGCAGTACGCCGAGGTTGATTTCCGGCTGGCCGAACTTGGCATTGTCCCCGGCCAGAATGAAATCACACATCAACGCCAGCTCGCAGCCACCGCCCAGGGCAAAACCATTCACCGCGGCGATGATCGGCTTGCGGCGGTTGGCCACGCGGTCGCTGTCGCTGAACAGGTCGTCCAGGTAGATTTGCGGGTAGGTCAGCTCAGCCATTTCCTTGATGTCGGCCCCGGCGGCGAAGGCCTTTTTCGAACCGGTCAGCACGATGCAGCCAATCTTCGGGTCCGCCTCCAGGCTGTCCAGCGCCTGGTTCAGCTCGCTGACGATCTGCGCATTCAAGGCGTTCAAGGCCTGGGGACGGTTGAGGGTGATCAGGCCGACGCGGTCCTGGATCTCCAATAAAATCGTTTCGTAGCTCATGCAGGACTCCTGTTCAAAGATTGCGCGAAATGACCATGCGCTGAATGTCGCTGGTGCCTTCATAGATCTGGCAGACCCGCACGTCGCGGTAGATGCGCTCCAGCGGGAAATCATTGAGGTAACCGTAACCGCCCAGCGTCTGCAACGCCATGGAGCAGACCTTCTCGGCCATTTCCGAGGCGAACAGCTTGGCCATGGACGCTTCCATCAATGCTGGCTGGCCGTTGTCCCGCAGGGCGGCGGCGTAATGCACCATTTGCCGGGCCACGGCGATCTGGGTCGCCATGTCCGCCAGGCGGAACGCCACGGCTTGATGCTCGATGATCGGCTTGCCAAAACTGGAGCGTTCCCGCGCATAGTCCCGCGCCGCTTCGAACGCGGCCCGGGCCATGCCCACCGCTTGCGCCGCGATGCCCACCCGGCCGCCTTCCAGGTTGGCCAGGGCGATCTTGTAGCCCTCGCCCTCCTCACCCAGGCGATTACCCACCGGCACCTTCACATCCTCGAACAGAATCTGGCAGGTGTCGGACGCGTGCTGGCCGAGTTTATCTTCCACCCGCGCCACGCTGTAGCCCGGCGAATCGGTCGGCACGATGAAGGCACTGATGCCCCGCTTGCCGGCGCTCGGATCGGTCACCGCGAACACGATCACCACCCCGGCGTTCTGCCCGGAGGTGATGAACTGCTTGCAACCGTTGAGCACGTAATGATCACCCTCCAGCCGCGCTCGTGTCTTCAGGCTGCTGGCGTCCGACCCGGCCTGGGGCTCGGTCAGGGCGAACGCGCCCAGCATCGCGCCGCTGGCCAGGGGCGTGAGGAATTTCGCCTTCTGCTCATCGGTGCCGAACTTGAGGATCGGCACGCAGCCCACCGAATTGTGCACGCTCATGATGGTCGAGCATGCGCCATCGCCAGCGGCGATTTCCTCCAGGGTCATGGCATAGGCCAGGTAACCGGTGTCACAACCGCCCCACTGCTCCGGCACCAGCATGCCGAAAAAGCCCAGTTCGGCCATTTCGCCGATGGCTTCCCGGGGGAAACGGTGTTCACGGTCCCATTCGGCGGCGAACGGTTTCAGCCGCTCCTCGGCGAACTGCCGGGCCATGTCACGGATTTGGGTATGTTCTTCAGTCGGGAGCATGGTGATTCCTTAATACAAGCATTCGACGGCCATGGCCGTGGCTTCGCCGCCGCCGATGCAGATCGCCGCGACGCCGCGCTTCAAGCCTTTCTGGCGCAGGGCCGACAGCAGCGTCACCAGGATCCGTGCGCCAGACGCGCCAATCGGGTGGCCCAACGCACAGGCACCGCCGTGGACGTTGACCTTGTCATGGGCGATTTCCAGCTTGTCCATGGTCACCAGCCCCACCACGGCGAAGGCTTCGTTGACCTCAAACAGATCGACTTGATCCAGCGACCATCCGGTCTTTTGCATCAATTTCTTCACGGCACCAATCGGCGCAGTGGGAAACAGGCTCGGGGTATCGGCGAACGCCGCGTGACCGTGGATCACCGCCAACGGCTTGAGACCACGCTCGGCTGCCTGGCTTTGGCGCATCAGCACCAGGGCGGCGGCGCCATCGGAAATGGAACTGGCGTTGGCCGCCGTCACCGTACCGCCGTCGCGGAACGCCGGCTTGAGCGAGGCGATCTTGTCGATCCGCGCTTTCGGTGGCTGCTCGTCGTGGCGAATGGTCACTTGTTCCTTGCCGACCATGACCTGCAACGGCACGATCTCGGCGTCGAAACTGCCGTCCTTGATCGCCTGCTGGGCGCGGGTGGTGGAGGCAATGGCGAAGGCATCCTGGGCCTCGCGGCTGAAACCGTTGGCCTCGGCGCAATCTTCGGCGAAGGTGCCCATCAGCCGACCTTTGTCGTAGGCGTCTTCCAGGCCGTCGAGGAACATGTGGTCAAGCACCCGGCCATGGCCCATGCGGTAACCGCTGCGGGCACGGTCCAGCAGGTACGGCGCGTTGGACATGCTCTCCATGCCGCCGGCCACCACCACCTCGGCACTGCCGGCGATGAGCATGTCATGGGCCAGGATTGCCGCTTCCATGCCCGAACCGCACATCTTGTTGAGCGTGGTGCAGCGGGTCGACTTGTCGAGCCCGGCGCCCAGCGCGGCTTGACGCGCCGGGGCTTGGCCTTGGCCGGCGGCGAGCACGCAACCGAACAGCACCTCTTCAACCGCCTCCGGCGCGACACCGGCACGCTCCACGGCGGCCTTGATGGCGGCGGCACCCAGTTGTGGCGCGGTGAGGCTTTTCAGTTCGCCCTGGAAACCGCCCATGGGGGTGCGGACGGCGCTGACAATAACAATAGGATCGTTGGACATCATGAATCCTCCTGACTTATTTGGCTGCCATACGCAAGGCGCCGTCGAGACGGATCACCTCGCCGTTGAGCATGCTGTTTTCAATGATATGCCTGACCAGCGCCGCGTACTCGGAAGGTTTGCCCAGGCGCGGTGGGAACGGCACGCCGGCGGCCAGGGAGTCGCGCACTTCCGGGGTCATGCCGGCCATCATCGGGGTTTCGAAAATTCCCGGCGCAATGGTCATTACCCGAATACCGAAGCGCGCCAACTCACGAGCGGCCGGCAGTGTCAGGCTGGCGATGGCGCCTTTGGAGGCCGCGTAAGCCGCCTGGCCGATCTGCCCGTCGAAGGCCGCCACGGAAGCGGTGTTGATGATCACCCCGCGCTCGCCGTCCGCGTTGGCCTCGGTTTCGGCAATGGCCGCGGCGGCCAGGCGCAGCAGGTTGAAGCTGCCGATCAGGTTGACATTGATCACCTGGCTGAAGCTGGCCAGTGCGTGGGGGCCGTTCTTGCCGAGGATCTTCTCGCCGCGCACGATACCGGCGCAATTCACCAAGCCATTCAGACCACCGAACGCATCGACCGTGGCCTTGACCGCCGCTTCAGCCGCCGCCTCGTTGCTGATATCGGCCACCACGCTCTGGCACCCCAGTTTTTGCGCCTGGGCAGCCACGGCGTCGGCGTTGAGGTCCACCAGCATCACCTGGGCGCCGGCCTTGACCAGCATTTCACCGGTGGCCGCGCCGAGGCCGGAAGCACCGCCGCTGACGAGGAAAATCTTGTTGTCGATCTGCATCATGGTTTCCTTGGATTCAAGCTGAAACGTTCTGCGCCTCTTGGGCCTTGGCGATTTCCTGGTTGCGCAAGATAAAGCGCTGCAACTTGCCGCTTGGGGTTTTCGGCAAGTCGCTGACAAATTCGATTTCACGGGGATAGGCATGGGCCGCCAGGCGCTGGCGCACGTGCAGGCGCAGCTCCTCGGCCAGCTCCGCTGAGGCGCGGTATTGGGCGCCAAGCACCACGAAGGCCTTCACCAACTCCGTACGCTCCGGGTCCGGCTTGCCGATCACCGCGGCTTCTACCACGGCTGGATGTTCGATCAGCGCGCTTTCCACATCGAACGGACCGACCCGGTAACCGGAGGTGGTGATCACGTCGTCGCTGCGGCCGACGAAGCTGATGCTGCCGTCCGGGTTCAGCTCCACGGTGTCACCACTCAGGTAGTAGTCACCGACGAAGGCCTTGGTCGGTCCGCCTTCGTAACCGGCGAACCAGCACATGGGCGACTGGCTGCGGTCCACCGCGAGAATGCCCGGCTGGCCCACGCCCAGTTCGCGCTGGTTTTCATCCAGCACGACGATGCGATGGCCCGGCGAGGCGAAACCGGCCGCGCCCAGGTGAACGGGATGTTCCAGCCCGTGGTGATTGCACAGCACCATGCCCAGTTCGGTCTGGCCGTAATGGTCATGGATCACCACGCTGAGGTTGTCGGCGAACCACCGGATCACCTCGGGGTTCAACGGCTCGCCGGCGCTGCTGACGATGCGCAGCTTGCCCTTGATCGAGCGGGCGAACTGCTCGCCGCCGGCGATCAACAAGCGATAGGCCGTGGGCGAGCCGGTCAGGTTGGTGATGCCGTATTTATTGATGATCCGACAGGTGCTTTCGAGGGTGAACGGGCCATCGTAGAAAGTGATCGGATGCCCCATGGCCAGCGGTCCGGTCACGCCAAAATAGATGCCGTAGGCCCAACCCGGGTCGGCGACGTTCCAGAAGGCGTCTTCCGGGCGCAGGTCCACCGCGTCACGCATGTAGCTTTGGAACGCCACGATGGCCTTGAGCGGCACCGACAGCGCTTTGGCAGGCCCCGTGGTGCCAGAGGTGAACATCAGCAGGAACGGGTCTTCACCGGTGAGCATCAGCGGTTCGCATTGGCTGGAATGATTCGCCACTTCGGCCCAGAAACTGTAGTCGCCGTGCACGATGCCCTGGCCCTTTTCGCCGCCGACCGTCACGACGGTGGGGCAACCGGCGACTTCGTTGAGCTTGGGACGGTTGACCGCATCGGTGACGACAATGCGCGCCCCTGAGCTGCCGAGTCGGTGCTCGATGGCCTTGGGGCCGAACGCAGTGAACAACGGTTGATACACCGCGCCGATACGCCAGGTGGCGAGGACCACGATCAGCAGTTCAGCGGTGCGCGGCAGCAGGCCGGCCACTTTGTCACCCTTGCCGACGCCTTGGGCACGCAGGAAATTGGCGAACCGCGCGGCGTTGTCCTGCAGGTCGCGGTACGTCCAGGTGGCCTCGCTGCCGTCACGGCCCTCCCAGAACAAGGCGATGCGCCCCGGCAACGCATGCCGATCGCAACACTCGACGCAGGCATTGAGCGCCTCGAGCGAGCCGTGCAGTGCGGCGTTGACGGTGTGCAGGTAATCGAACTGCGACGTGGCGGACGAATAATCGCGCATGACCAGAATCCCTCTGTACTTTTTATTGGGTGGGGGAACCTTGAAGAGCGGGTAAATACTCGCGCCGAAGGGCGGTGGCGGCAATGGTCAAAGCCATCAAGTTGCTTGACTGGTTTGGCCATGGTTGGAGGGATGTGTTGCCTGTAATGGCCCTATCGCGAGCAGGCTCGCTCCCACAGTGATTGATGGCGGAGCCTCGATTCTGTGACCACCCTGATATCCATGTGGGAGCGGGCTTGCTCGCGAAAGCGGTGTGTCAGCCACAGTGATGTTGGATGTGCCGGCCTCTTCGCGAGCAAGCCCGCTCCCACAGGATCCGGCGCGACCCGGCAATAGGTCAGTCGGTCTCGTTGAGAATCAGACTGCGATAATGCCCCGGGTTGGACCCGGACCATTTGCGAAACGCCTTGTAGAAGGAACTGGCATCGGCGAAACCCAGGCGCGAGGCGATTTCGACGAAACTGATGGAGGGCTCGGCCAGCCAGGTGATCGCCAGGTCCTTGCGCACGCTGTCCTTGAGCCCTTGGTAGGTCTGGCCCTCTTCCGCCAGGCGTCGACGCAGGGTCGAGGCGGACACGCACAACTGATGGGCCAAGGCCTCGGTTTCCGGCCACTGGTCGGCGGGCAGTTGCCGCAGGTCGTGGCGGATGCGGCTGGCCAGGCTTTGCGGGTTGCGGTATTTGACCAGGATGTTGGCCGGAGCCTGGGCCAGGAAGCGCTTGAGCTCATCGGCGTTGCGCCGGATAGGCAGGTCGAGGCATTCGGCGGCGAAAATCATCCGCGTGCGTGGCCGGTCAAAGCGCAGGTTCTGGGAAAACATCACGCGGTAGTCGTCGCAGAAATCCGGCGCCGGACAGCGCAGTTCGACGGACAGAATGGGAATACGCCGCCCGGCCAGCCAACAGGCCACGCCATGGACGATCATCCAGTAGGTGAAATAAGTAAAGGCGCGGCGCGGCGCCTGGTCATCTTCCAGCAGCACGATCTCCGCCAGGCTTTGCTGGCGCACCCATTGAGCCGGCAGGTGTTCGAGCATCAGCGACAGAAACCCCAGCCCCGCCGTCAACCCCGTCGCCAGCGTGGGCTGGGCCATGGCGCACTGGCAGAGAAACGCCAGGCTGCCGGACTTGAGCTTGCGCGGGTCCATGCCGAAAAACTCGTCATCCAACCGCCGGGCCAGTAAACGCCAGAGCCGCGCATAGGCATGGGCCGGGACCCGCGCCAGGGGATCGTCGAGCAACGCCGGGGCTATGCCGACCTTGCTCAGGACCTCATCGGTAGCCGCTCCGGGGGCGCAGCTTTGCAGCAGCGCCTCACGTACCAACTGGATGGAAATGGTGTCTTTTTCCGACATGGCGCGGATGTTCACAGGATCCGGTAGAGCAGCCGTTCGATCCGCACCCGGCTGACCCGCTTCAGGAACCTGGCCACGGCCTCGGGGTAGTCCGGCAGGGTTTCCAGGTCCAGGTAACGCTCTATCCGCTGGGTGTGGCGGTAGATCTGCTCGAGTTCGGCCTGGCGCGGCGCAAGCAGCTCGCCCTTGGGGTCGTCCAGCAACAGTGCGTTTTCCAGGTCCAGGCGAAAGGCCCGGGGGTTGAGGTTGTTGCCGGTCAGCAAGGTGTAGCGCTCGTCGACCCACATGCCCTTGAGGTGATAGGTGTTGTCCCCGTCGCGCCACAAGTGCAGGTTCAATTGACCGCTGTCGATCGCCCGCTGATGCCGCTTGGCGAAGCGGCGCAGGCTGATTTCGTAGAGGTACGGCAGCGCCGCGATGATCTTGAACGGCTCGCTTGGCGGAATGTAGAAGTCGTTGGCGGTCTTGTCACCGACGATGATGTCGATCTTGACCCCGCGTGCCAGGGCGCGGTTGAGCTCCCGGGTCACGGCCAGGGGCAGGTTGAAATATGGGGTGCAGATCGTCAGTTGCTGGCGGCTGCTGGCGATCAGTTCACCGATCACCCGGCTCAGGGGATTGTTCTTGCCCACGCCCAGCAATGGGCTCACTGACAGGCCGCTTTTGTCGAGGCTGCCGGCGCTGGTGTCATAGGTCGCGTACTTCAAGCGACTGCGCAGGTCACCGATGTCCTTGCGCAAACTGCGGGTGCTGGGCAGGTTCGGCAGGTCCAGGCGATGCACGGCCCGGGAAGTGACCAGGCCATGCTGCACCAGGTGGTGCATCGAATCGGCCAATGCCGTGTTCTGCAACAGGTGATAGCGGTCGTAGCGGTATTTGTCGAACTTGTGCAGGTAGACGTTATTCAGGCTGGCGCCGCTGTAGAGCACGCAGTCATCGATCACGAAACCTTTCAGATGCAGCACGCCGAACAACTCGCGGGTCTGCACCGGCACGCCGTAGATCGGCACTTCGCTGGCATGGGTGCGCGTCTGCTCCTGATACCACGCCGAGTTGCCCGGCTGCTTCTTGGCGCCGATCAGCCCGCGCTGGGCCCGTAGCCAGTCCACGACCACGACCACGTCCAGTTCCGGACGCGCCGCTTTGGCGGCATGCAGGGCATCGAGGATTTCCTGGCCGGCCTCGTCCTGTTGCAGGTACAGGGCGACGATGTAGATGCGCTGGGTGGCCTGGGCGATTTTCTCCAGCAGGCAACGGCGGAATTGAGCAGCGCCATCGAGGATGGTCACCGCGTCGGCGGTCAGTGCAAAGCTGCGCAGCTTGGGCAGCAGGGAGCGTTTGAAGAGCGACGGCATAGGGCTCGCAAAAGGTCGATTCCGAAGAACGGATGAGCTTACACCATGGATGGGTTCGGGTCTTCCTGTCGTCAAGAAAAAAAGACTTGACCAAGGAGAACGATCATTCTACTTTCAGCTCATGAACGATATCACTGGTAATGAAACACGAGACATCATTCTCGATGTCGCCGAAAAGTTGATCTATAGAAGTGGCATCGCTGCCACCGGCATGGACCTTCTGGTGAAAACCGCCGGCGTCTCCAGGAAAAGTGTCTATCGCTACTTCGCCAACAAGGACGACCTGATCGTGGCCGCCCTCAAGCGACGGGACGAGCGCTGGATGCAATGGTTCAGCACCGAGGTGGACAAGGCGCCCACCCCCACCGCACGGCTGCTCAACCTGTTCACCGTGCTCAAGGGCTGGTTCGACAGCGACGGTTTTCGCGGCTGTGCCTTCATCAATACCAGCGGCGAAACCGGTGATCCGCAAGATCCGGTCCGCCAGGTGGCGAAGATGCACAAACAGAAGTTGCTCGACTACGTGACCCGGCTGTGTGTCGAACAAGGTGTCGAGAGCCCGGATGCCCTGGCCCGCCAACTGCTGATCCTCATCGATGGCGCTATTACCGTGGCGCTGGTCATGGGCGACCACAGCGCGGCTGACCACGCCCAGGACATGTTGAAGAAGTTGTTACACGCCTGACCCGTAAGCCCCTGTGCAATTCATCACCTCACTGGAGATCCGCCATGTCTGCCTCTTCTGAAGTTCGTCCGCCGTTGCCGCCGTTCACCCGTGAATCGGCGATCGAGAAAGTTCGCCTGGCCGAAGATGGCTGGAACGCTCGCGACCCACAAAAAGTATCCCTGGCCTACACACTGGATACCCAATGGCGCAACCGCGCCGAATTCGCTCATAACCGCGAAGAAGCCAAGGCATTCCTGATTCGCAAGTGGGCCAAGGAGTTGGATTATCGGTTGATCAAGGAACTCTGGGCCTTCACCGATAACCGCATCGCCGTGCGCTACGCCTATGAATGGCACGACGACTCGGGCAACTGGTTCCGTTCCTACGGCAACGAAAACTGGGAGTTCGACGAGCAAGGCCTGATGTTCAACCGCTACGCCTGCATCAACGACATGCCAATCAAGGAGAGCGAGCGCAAGTTCCATTGGCCCCTGGGTCGCCGGCCGGATGATCATCCGGGGTTGTCTGAGTTGGGGTTGTAGTTCCCTGGCATGTCGCCAACTGAACCACCCATCGCGAGCAAGCTCGCTCCCACAATTTGGATTTTTGCGAACACACCTGTTGTGTCCGACTTGGATCCCCTGTGGGAGCGGGCTTGCTCGCGAAGAGGCCGGCACATCCAACATCACTGCAAACTGATACACAGCTTTCGCGAGCAAGCCCGCTCCCACAATAGCGCTGTGGAGTGCACAGCAGCGCCAGACCAGCGGCCCCTCCACCGGGCTTGACCCACATGCCGCCAGGCATCACATTGCCTGGGTCGGCGATAAGCCTGCTGTTTCGTTGTGCAGCATTTTTTGTGGAGCCCATGACCGCGTCGATCCCGATCCGTCCCCCCTGCCCGCCCGGCGTCTGCGATTGCGGGCGTGATGCGTTGCTGCAAGCGCCCGGCAGCGACCTGCGCATCCTTTGCCTGAACCGCCAGGAAGAAAAACGCCTGCTCGAACGCCTGGAGAACATCCAGAGCCTCGATGAACTCCAGCGCCTGCAACATCGCTTGTACGAGAACCTGGGTATCCGCTTGAGCGTCGAGCCCGGCCACAACGAAGTGCGGACCATGCGCGGCATCGCCATCGAATTCCAGGACCAGCCCGGCCTGTGTCGCAAGATCCGCCAGTCGATCCCTGCCGCCATCCGCCGCGGCCTGGAAAAACGCCCCGAGATCGCCTGGCGACTGCTGGATGCCCACGACCTGTTTCGCGATACCTGAACCCGACCAGCTCCCTCCCTGGAGCGGCACCTCGACCTAGAAATCCACCGTCGCGGACAGCAGGTAGGTGCGCGGGGTCGACAGCGTCAGCCCAGGCTCACTGTCATCCGACGCGCCGGCCGAACTCCAGTAGCGCTTGTCGGCCACGTTTTCGATGTTGGCCCGCAGGGTGATGTTCTTCTCGTCGATCTTGAAGCCGTAGCGAGCGCCCACGTCGAAACGCGTCCAGGCATCGATTTCCTTGGTGTTGGACTGGTCCAGGTACTGCGCGCTGGAGTAGATGCCTCGGCTGGTCAATGTCAGGCCCTGGACAGTCGGCACGTCCCATTCGGCACCGAGGTTGACGTTGTACTTGGGCGTGGCCGGTGCGCGGTTGCCATCGAAGGCGCCATTGGTGGTGTCGGTCAGTTCGCTGTCGATGAACATCACACCGCCGAGCAAACGGGTGCCCTTGAGCGGTTCACCGAACACGCTCAACTCCACGCCGGTGTTTTCGCGTTTGCCGTTGGGGCCGAAGACGCGAGTCGTGGCGTCGGTCGCGTAGGCCGGTTGCTTGATCCGGAACACCGCGGCGGTGACGGCGAACGGGCCGGCGTCATACTTGGCGCCCACCTCGACCTGACGGCTGATGAACGGCGGAAAAATCTCATCCTCGTTCACCGAGGTCGACGGCGCGATCTTGCCCTGGCTCAGGCCTTCCATGTAGTTGGCATACAACGACAGCTTGTCTGTCGCCTTGAACAGGACGCCGCCCGACGGGGAAACCTTTTCTTCGTCGTAGGCAGTACGGCCTTTGACGCCGTTCGACCAGTCGTCAACTTCGACTCGCTGCCAGCGGGCACCAAGGGTCAGCAGCAGTCGGTCATCGAAGAAGCCCAATGTGTCCGACAACGCCACTCCACTGAAGTGGTTCTCGGTATAGACCTTGGGATCAGGCCGGGTGATTACACTCGGAGTCGGTGTTTCCACTGGATCATACAGATTGCTGTTGGACTGACCATAGCGAGCGCCGCCATTGGTGAAGTCCATGTAGAAATAGCTGGCGACCAGGTTGACCTCATGGCTTACCGGACCCGTATGAAACCAGTTTCGCGCCCCAGCATTGGCCGTGCGGACATTCTCGTCGCGGGTGAAATCTCGGGGTTGGACGCGAAAATCTCCAGCCTCATTGAGGACCGAAACGGCATGCCGAAGGAACTCATGATTGCTTTTGCGCGCCCCCACGCCGCCGTACAGCATGACGGTGTCGTTGACATCGAATTCGGCATTCACCGCGCCGAAGGTATCTTTGGTACGCGCCTTGCTCCAAGGCTGCGCGTAGTTACGATCTACATCGCTGGCATGCGGCACTGGCGCGACGTCGGCAACCTGCACACGTTCCTGGGGCGCGTCGGTGTTACGTTCGGTGTGGCCAATGTCGGTCGACAGTCGCAGGCGTTCCCCGCGAAAATCCAGGCCCAGCACCGCCATCTCGCGGTCCACGCTCTGGTGATCCCATTCGGTGTCGCCCGCCTGCTTCACGCCGTTGAAGCGGATACCGAACTTGTCCTCCTCACCAAAGCGCCGACCGACATCCACCGCCCCGCCCAGCTGGTTATTGGAGGCGTAGCTACCGGTAAATGAGGTGATGGGCTTGTCGGTGGCGCGCTTGGGCACCACGTTGATCCCGCCCCCCACGCTGCCCCGCGGCGAGACACCGTTGATGAGCTGGCTCGGCCCCTTGAGGATATCGACGCGTTCGGCCATCTCCATATCGATGGTGTAGGTCGGCAGGATGCCGTAGAGGCCGTTGTAGGCGACATCGCTGTTGAACAGGCTGAACCCACGAATGGTGAACTGCTCGTAGCGCCCCCCCGCCGGGTTGGTGGCGCGGACCGAGGGGTCGCTGGCGATCAGGTCGCCCAGGGTCCGCGCCTGCTGGTTCTTGACCGTAGTGCTGGTGTAGGTGGTCATGCTGAACGGCGTTTCCATGAAATCCCGCGAGCCCAGCAAGCCTTGGGAACCGCGCCGTGCCACCTGGCCGCCGGCATACACCGGACTGTCCGTCGCCGCCGCGGCGCCGAAAATCGAGGTGGGTGCCAGTTGCAGGCTGCCGCCTTCCGGCGCGGGCATCAGGATGTACGCCTGCTCCCCCACCGGCTGCAATTGCAGGCCCGAGCCTCGCAACAGCCGGGCAAACCCCTCTTCCACATCAAACTCCCCCGAGAGCCCGGCGCTGTTGCGCCCGCTCACCAAGGCTGGGTCCACCGAGAGGTTGACCCCGGCCAGCCCGGCAAACCGGGTCAACGCCGCGCCAAGGCTGCCAGCCGGCACCTGGTAACTGCGCCGGGCGACTTCTTCGGCCCGGCTCGATGAGATGAAAAAAGGGCTGGCAACCAGGCTCAGCATGAGGCTCAGGTTCAACAGCGGACGCCAGCCGGCAAAGGCCGGGCGCAAACGCAAAGGTACAACTGCGGACATTGGAAAGCGCTCTCGTTTTTGTTCAGTTGCCTTGAATGACAAGCGAGACAAAAAAAGGGGACAGGCCTCAGGCTCGATTCCTGGCGAAACGTGCAAAGCCACCCCCATCTGTGGCGAGGGAGCTTGCTCCCGCTGGGGTGCGAAGCGCCCCCAAAATGAAGCGAATAACATCAACCTGACACACCACGGGGGCTGGTTTGGGGTTGCTGCGCAACCCAGCGGGAGCAAGCTCCCTCGCCACAGGGGTATGACTACTCGTCTTTATTGCGTACCGGCCTCAGGCCAGTTTTTTGCGCGGCGTCAACGTCACCCAGTAACGAGTACGCATGTGCACGTCCAACGGCAGGCTGGCGGCAAGCAGCGTGAGGATTCGATCAGTGTTGTCCAGGCGGAAGCTGCCAGTGATACGCAGCGGTTCCAGGGTTTCGTCCCAGCGCAAAACGCCAGGACGATAACGGTCCAGCTCCCGCAGGAAATGCCCCAGCGGCTGGTCCTGCGCAACCAGTACCCCGTCACGCCAACCCAGCTGGGCCGCGTCGAACGCCCGCACCGGCCCCGCGCCTGAGGCCTGGAAGTTGACCTGCTGGCCCCCTTCCAAGCTCAGCGAAGGCCCGCGCAAGGGTTGCAGTTGCGCCGAGCCGCTAAGCACCGACACCCGGCAGTCGCCCTCACCCAAGTGCAGGCAGACTTCGCCACGATTGAGGGTGATGAGCCCATAGGGGGACTGAACGGACAGCGGCGTGCTCCCGGCGAGCTTGAGGGCCATCTCCCCGCGCACCAACACCAGGCGCCGAGCGTTGAGATCCAGGTCGACGGCACTGTCGGTGTTCAGTTGCAGCGCACTGCCATCGACCAACGTCCAGCGCCGTTGCTCCCCCGTGGCGGTGTGCAAGTCGGCGCGCCAGACCTCCAACGGCAGCTCTCGCCCCAACAGCCAGGCAGCCGGGACCAATGCAGCGACGCCCAATGCACGCTTGAGCACCGCGCGCCGGGCCAGCGCCGGACGGTCCAGGGTGGCCATGCCCAGGGAGGCTGGCACCCCGGCAAAGCGCTGGCGCAATCGCTGGGCCTTCTGCCAGGCCGCCTCGTGGTGAGCGCTGCTGTCGCGCCAGCGTTGCAGGGCCGCCGAGTCGAACGTATCCCCGTCGAATTCCATCAGGGTCAACCAGCGGGCAGCCGCCCGTGCCGCTTCACGGGCCTCGGGTGATGGCGTCGACGACATCAGAAGTCCACCAACAGGCAGTGCTCGTAGGCCTGGGCCATATAGCGCTTCACGGTGCGCTCGGAGACTTGCAGGCGCTCGGCGATCTCGCGATAACCCAGGCCTTCGAGCTGACTCCAAAGAAAAGCCCGCCGCACCAAGGGCGGCAGGCCATCGAGCAATTCGTCCAGGGCTTGCAGGGTTTCCAGCAGCAGCCAACGCTGTTCCGGCGACGGCGCGCAGGCTTCAGGCAGGTTCGCCAACGCGTCGAGGTACGCCTGCTCCAGGTTGCGTCGGGTGTAGAAGTTGCTCAGCAGGCGCTTGCCGACAGTCAGCAGGTAAGCCCGGGGTTCTTGCAGGTCAGCCAAAGGCTGGGCGCTGGAAAGCACCCGCAGGAAGGTATCCTGGCGCAGGTCCGCCGCATCCCAGGCATTGCCCATGCGCCGTCGCAACCAGCCTTCCAGCCAACTCCCGTGGTCACGGTACAACGCATGGAGGGATTGCTCCGTCGGCGTAACTGCATCACACATGTCCAGAAGCCTGCGCAAGGTCTTAAATGAGACTGATTCTAATTAATGTTCGCGCATGAATCCAAGTTGTTTATGCAAAGTGTGTCTAAAAGGGGATTGTTGGGGCTGCTACGCAGCCCAGCGGGAGCAAGCTCCCTCGCCACAGGGGGAAATTCAGGAACACCCTGCCCTGTGGGAGCTTTTGTGGGAGCAAGCTTTGCTTCCACAGGCAGGTCTTTTGCGAGCCAGTGTCATCAGTGACTGGCATGCAACGTCTTCGGCACTTCCGGCATGGCCGAAGAGTGGTGGTTGATGATCTTCCAATGGCCATCGAGGCGCTCGTAAAGAAAGGTGTAGCGCGCCTGGACTTCGCGCTTGGAACCATCGGCCTGGGTCAAGGTGAAGGTATAGACGCCGCTGTCCATCGCCGCGTCAGGCCCCAGGTGACGGATCTCGCGGTAGTTGATTTGCCCCACCGGCTTGCCCGCCAGGAAGTGCTCGAAGTAATCCTGGATCAGCGCCGGCGTATTGCGCACCTTGTTGGAAACGGTCGGTTGCAAAATCGCATCCGGGGCATAGAGACCGGTCACGGCAGTGGCGCTACCGGTTTGCAGCGCGGCGTTCCAGCGGTCGAACAGTGCGGCGATTTCTCGATCATTCACGTTCTTGGGCTGTTCGGCCACGGTGCGATACACGTAGGGTGTGGCCTCGACAGCCTGGACAAGCGGCGCGGTCAGCAGGAAAAAAGCAGCGATGGCACAGGTTTTCATTTTCATCAGAAGGCTCCTTTGGGTTTCAATGAGCCCACTTTGCCGGCCTTCCCCACCTTCGCCATCGGCCAACCGGTGCCAATCGCCTATGCCATTCGGCAGATAGGCCCGTTGCCGGTGACACGTTTTAATGGCGCCACCGCGAACCGTCCGATCTTTTTCACGCTGGAGTTCCCCATGCAAAGCCCACCCCATGATCCCGGCAGTGCCCTGGCCATCCGCAGTCAGTATCGCCAGTCGCAAAGCCGCGCCGCGCGCCTGGGGCTGTTGCTGGGCACCGGCCATGAACTGATGCAGTTGCCGCTGCCGGCCATGCGTCAGCGGGCACTGCAACGGGCGTGCGCGTTCATGGCGATGGACCACGGCCTGCTGCTGGAGTGGGCACCGGATAACACGTTGCGCACCCTCGCCAGCCACGGCAGCGCGGAACGCGTCGACCTGCTCGCCAAGCTGGCCCAGCCGCAGACACCCGGCCCACACTGGCTCGAATCCCCCGGCAGCACCCTGCCCCAGGTCCTGCGGATTCCATTGCGGACCTCCGATGGCGTGACGTTCGGGGCCTTACTGCTGGGCAACAGCGTCGCCCTCGGCGCGCCAGACAACGAAGACATCGAGTCGCTGCAATTGCTGGCGACGCTGTTGGCGGCGCATCTGGAAAACAGTCGCCTGGTCGAAGCCCTGCAAGCCCGCGAGCGGACCATGTCCGAGTTGGTCCACCGCTTGTTCAGCGCCCAGGAAGACGAACGCAAGCGCGTGGCCTACGACCTGCACGACGGCCTTGCGCAAAACCTGGCCGGGTTGCACCAGCGTTTGCAGGGTTTCGCTGGTCGCTGTCCATCCCTGCCACCGGCGCTGGCGAGCGAGTTGCAGGCCATCCTCGACCTGGCCCAGGGCTGCGTCGGCGAGGGGCGGCAGTTGATCGGGGGCCTGCGCCCTCACGTGCTGGATGATTTCGGCCTGTACAAAGCCGTCGACAAGGAAGCCGATCGCCTGCGCGACGCGGGCCTGAGCGTAAGCTGGGCCGAACACAGCAGCGCGCGTCTGCCGGGCAATTCCGAGATCGCTCTGTTTCGCATCGCCCAGGAGGGTATCAACAACATCCTCAAGCACGCCCAGGCCAGCCATGTGCACTTGGGGCTGGCGGTGAAAGATGGCCACGCGTGCCTGCGAGTAGAAGACGATGGGCGTGGCTTTGCCCTGGAACAACCCGTCGAGACCAACGGCAGCTGCCACCTGGGGTTGGCCGCCATGCAGGAGCGCGCCAACTTGCTGGGCGGCCATCTAGCCTGTTGCAGCCAACCCGGCGGTGGCACTCGCTTGCTCGCCAGCGTGCCGCTACCGTCCCCCGGAGTACAGCCATGAACCGCCCTTTGCGCCTGCTGCTGGCCGATGACCACGAAGTGACCCGCACCGGTTTTATCAGCATGCTCGCCGACAGCCCAGGATTTGAAGTCGTCGGCCAGGCCCGGGACGGCCAGGAAGCCCTCGACCTATGCGAGCGGCTACAACCGGATATCGCAATTCTCGACATCCGCATGCCGGTCCTCAACGGTTTGGGCGCGGCGCGAATCCTTCAGCAGCGCCAGCCCGGGGTCAAAGTGGTGATCTTCACCATGGACGACAGCCCCGACCATCTCGAAGCCGCCATTGGTGCGGGTGCGGTCGGCTACCTGCTCAAGGATGCCAGTCGCGATGAAATGCTCGATGCCCTCAAGCGGGTTGCCCAAGGGGACGAGGCGCTGAACAGCTCGGTCAGCGCGCGCCTGCTGCGCCGCATGGCCGAGCGCGGTGCCGGTAACGCCCCACAGGTCCAGGCCCTGACCGCCCGCGAGCGCCAGGTATTGGGGCTGGTGGCCAGCGGTTTCAGCAATCGTGAAATCGGTGAAAAACTGGGCATCGCGCCCGGCACCGCCAAGGCCCATGTCGAGCGCGTCATCGGCAAGCTGGGCGCCGCCGACCGAACCCAGGCCGCCGTGCGCGGCGTGGCCCTGGGATTGGTGGCGCAACCCGCCGGGCAATGGCCATGAGGTTTCTCGCCGCCCGCCGCTGGGCCGACCTGCCATTGCGGGGCAAGGCCCTGGTGGTGATTTCCCTGCCCCTGGTGGTGCTGTTGCTGTCGCTGGTGCTGATCTATATCACTGAACGCCAGACCGCACGGGCCGAAGAAGATGTACGCCGGGTGCTGCTGGTCCAGGGTGATATCCAGACGGTCCATACCCTGCTGGCCGAGGCCGCGGCCAGCGTGCGCGGTTACCTGCTGACCCGGCGCGAAGATTTCCTGCCCAGCTACGAACAGGCCACTCCGCTGATCCAGGCTGCCTTGCAGCGCCTGGACCAGAACATTCGCGATGCCAGGATGCGCGAGCACCTCAAGACCATCACCCCGCTGATCGCCGACAAGCTCGACGGCTTGGTCGCCTTGCGCAACGGCAAGCGCGACGACCCCGAGGCCATCACCGCGATCCTGATCGAAAACAAGCAGGTGCTGGACGTACTGCGCGAGCAGATCAGCGCCATGCGCATACGCGAGGATGGCCTGCTGGCCGAGCGCAGCGCCGCCGCCTCGGCCACGCGCATGCGGCTGTTGTTCGCCACGTTGCTGGCGGCGGTGTGCGGGTTGCTGGGGGCCATCGTTGCGGTGCTGTTTCTGTCCAAGGGCATCGTCGCCCGGGTCCAGCAGGTGCAAGGCAACGCCCAGCGCCTGGCCTTGGGCCAACCGTTGTTGCCACAACCGCCGGAGCAGGACGAAATCGGCCAACTCGGCACGCGCCTGGTGGAGGCCGGGCAGTTGCTCGCCGAACGCGAGCGGGCCCTGCGCGATAACGAAGAACGCTTGCGGCTGATCATCGACGGGGTGAAGGACTATGGGATCTTCGCCCTGGATGCCCAAGGCTACGTCACCACCTGGAACGCTGGCGCGCAGCGGATCAAAGGCTACACCGAGCAGGAAATCCTCGGCCAGCATTTCTCCCTGTTCTACTTGCCCGAGGAATGCCCGGCGCACCCGGACCTGGCCCTGCGCGAAGCCACCCGCGACGGCCACTACATGGAAGAAGGCTGGCGTTGTCGCAAGGACGGCAGCCGCTTCTGGGCCAGCGTGGTCATCACTGCCCAATACGATGCCACGGGCGCGTTGCGCGGTTTTTCCAAGATCACCCGCGACATCACCGACCGACGCGCCGCCGAAATCGCCTTGCGCACCGCCCGCGAGGAAGCGGAAAGCGCCAGCCGGGCCAAGAGCGAGTTCCTGTCGCGCATGAGCCACGAACTACGCACGCCCTTGAACGCCATCCTCGGTTTCGCGCAACTGCTGGACATGGATTCCACCGCCGGTCAACGCCCCCAGGTCAGCCACATCCTGCGGGCCGGCCAGCACTTGCTGGCGTTGATCAACGAGGTGCTGGACATCGCCCGGATCGAGGCCGGGCGCCTGCCCTTGAACATCGAACCGATCGCCCTGGCGACGGTGCTGCACGAAGCCTTGACGCTGGTTTCACCCATGGCCGCCGACGCCGGGATCCACTTGGTCGACCTACCCGCACTGCCCGACGACAGCGGTGTGCTTGCCGACCGCCAGCGCCTGGTACAGGTGTTGCTCAATTTGTTGTCCAACGCCATCAAGTACAACCGACCCGGCGGCGAGGTGCGCATCGAAGTGAACGTCCAGCCCCATCAGGTGAGCATCGCCGTCCACGATACCGGCCATGGCATCGCCCCGGAACAGCTGGGCCAACTGTTCAAACCCTTCGAACGCCTGGGCGCCGATCCGCAGGTCGAAGGCACCGGACTTGGCTTGTCCTTGAGCAAGAACCTGCTGGAGATGATGCAGGGCAACCTGCAGGTCCACAGTGAGCCCGGGCACGGCTGTTGCTTTACCCTGCAACTGCCCGCCACCCAGGTGATCGGCACGCACTTGCCACCCATCGCCGCCTTGGCCGTGACGCGCGCCCCCGTGGACTATCACGGCAAAATCCTCTGCATCGAAGACAACCTGTCGAGCCTCGCATTGATCGAGACCCTGATGCAGCGTCGGCCCGGCATCCAGTTATTGTCGAGCATGCAAGGCCAGATGGGCCTGGACCTGGCCCGCCAGCACAGCCCGCAACTGATCCTGCTGGACGTCACCCTGCCGGACCTGGAAGGCCTGGAAGTTCTGCGGCGCCTGCGCCAGTCCCCGGCCACTGCGGCCACGCCCGTGCTGATGATCACCGCCGATGCCAGCGACCTGACCCATCGTGCCCTGCGTGACGCCGGGGCCACGGCGATCCTGACCAAACCTATCCATATCCAGGCCTTCCTCGGCCACCTCGAACACTATCTACCGGAGCCCGCATGAATCGCGACTTGCGCATTCTGATCGTCGACGATCAGCGCCCCAACCTGGACCTGATGGAGCAACTGCTGGCCCGCGAAGGGTTGCACAACGTGCTGAGCAGCACCGAACCGTTGCGCACGCTGGACCTGTTCAACAGCTTCGAGCCGGATCTGGTCATCCTCGACCTGCACATGCCGGCGTTCGACGGCTTTGCCGTGCTGGAGCAACTGAACCGGCGCATCCCGGCCAACGATTACCTGCCGATCCTGGTCCTCACCGCCGACGCGACCCGTGACACCCGCCTGCGGGCCCTGGCCCTCGGTGCCCGGGATTTCATCAGCAAACCCCTGGATGCGCTGGAAACCATGCTGCGCATCTGGAACCTGCTGGAAACCCGCGCGCTCTATAAAGCGTTGCGCGAGTTGATCCCGTCCCAGCAGATCGAACTGTTGCGCCAGCACCGTCCCGCCGCCGACCCGGCCTAGCCTGGCGGCCGTTTCAGCGAGGCCATCGAAGCATGGGAATCACCGAACGAACATCGGCAAACGGCCTGCAAGCGCACATTCGCGGCGAACGCCTGGCCACTTCCGACGGCGTATCGAGCAAGGAGATCCTGGTGGAGATCTTTGTCCGTGAGCGCAGCGAAGCCCACGTCGTCGTGCCGGCGGTGGCCGAGCCGTTGCTCGTCTGGGTGTTATCCGGGGAGGCCATCGTCGAGGAACGCGCCGGCCACGGCGAGTGGGAAGCGAATACGGTGCGCCGCGCGGATTTTTTCCTGACCACCTCCCCTGATCCATATGAGATGCGCTGGCAAGTGACCAGCCCTGAGCCGTTCGTGGTCATGCATGTGTACTTGGGCCTGGCGTTGCTGGAACGCGCCATTGCCGAAGCCGGCGGTAGCGGTGCGATTCAGCTGCGGGAGGTCTCTGGGGGGCAGGACGAAGTCCTTTCGGCCTTGCTCGAACAAATTCGGGCAGAGTTGACCCGACGCGGTGAACCCAGTGCCTTGCTGATCCAGGGTGTGGCGCAATGTGTGGCGGTGCATTTGGCGCGGCATTACCTCGATGCCGAGGCAGAGGACATGTCCGGCCGCAACGCCCTGCCCGCCTTCAAGCTCAAGCGCGTCATCGGCTTGATGGAGCAATGTCTGGCCGAACCTTTCTGCCTCGCTGACCTGGCCCAGGCCATTGACCTGAGCGAGTACCACTTCAGCCGCCAGTTCAAGCGCGCCACCGGCCGCTCACCCTCGCAGTACTTCATCCAGCTGAGAATGGCCCGGGCCCGCCAATTGCTGATGGAAACCGAGCGCAGCGTCATCGATATCGGCCTGGAAGTCGGGTATGGCAGCGCCAGTCACTTCTCGCAGATCTTCCGCCGCGAAGTGGGCGTGGCGCCGAGTCATTACCGTAAGTAAGGACCACCACATCCCCTGTGGCGAGGGAGCTTGCTCCCGCTGGACCGAGCTGGCGCTCCAGCGCGCAGCGGTCCCAAAGTCTTGCGGTCGCTGCGCAACCGAGCGGGAGCAAGCTCCCTCGGCACAGGGGTGCTCTTGGCCGATGTCGAGATACGGCGCTTACTTGATCCGGTAGTGAAACGTATTGCGCACCGCTGGCACCGTCACCGCCTTGCCATCGATGATTCGTGGCTGATAACGAAACGCCTGGGCAGCGGCCAGGGACGGCCGGATGAACAATGGATGGCAACCGTCGATGACCTTGGGGCTGTCGATCCGCCCGTCCGGCATCACGCTGTATTCCACCGTGCAATCGCCCTCCAGGCCCTTGTCCAGGGCGCGTTGCGGATAATCCGGGGCTTGCTTGCTCAGCGGTTGATAGCTGCGGCTGTCGGCGGCGGCCTGGCGCGCCTGCTCAGCGTGGCGTTGTTGGGCAAGCTCCTGCGCTTGCCGGGCCTGGTGCTGCTGTTCGGCAGCCTGCCGCTCGGCGTCTTGCCTGCGTCGTTCGCTTTCCTGGCGTTCGCGCTGCTGGGCCTGTTGCTCGCGCCTTTGCTCCTCGACCCGTTTGCGGGCCAGTTTCGACTGTTCCAGCTTCTGCGCCTGGACTCGCGGATCCGCCACTGGCTTGGTCGGGACAGGGCGCGGCGCATCCATGGGTGGCGGGACAGATTCGACCGCGGCGGGTGCAACAGGGGTCACAGCCGCCGATACGGGCGCTTTGGGTACTGCTGCCGCCGGCAGCATCACCAGTTGCGTGCGCAGCACCCGCGGCGTTTCGGCGGCGGGCTTCTCCACGCGCCATCCCAACACCAACGACCCGATTATCGCGGCATGTAAAGCCACGGCGAGTCCTGCCGCCAGGCTGTTTTTCCAGAAGCTGCGACCCAGCGCAGGCACACTCAAGGAAGGACTGTGCATGATCATCGCCGTCATTGCGGCGCCTCGGTCACCAGTCCCAGGTTGCTCACGCCGCCCTGCTGCAACGCGGCCATGGCCGCGACGACCCGGCCGTAATCGGCATGCTCGTCGGCACGGATGTACACCTGGGTATCGCTGCGCTCGGCCACGACCTGCGCCACCTTGGCGCGCATCTGCTCCAGGTCTACGGCGCTGTCGGTCTGGTGGTGGGTGTCCAGTTCACCGCCCAGGTTCCAGTAGTAACCGCCCTCGGCCTTGACCGACAGGGTGAGGATTTGCTGGCGACTGTCGGTGGCCAACGCTTCGCTGGCGACCTTGGGCAGTTCGATCTTCACACCCTGGGTCAGCATCGGCGCGGTGACCATGAAAATCACCAGCAGTACCAACATCACGTCGATGTACGGCACCACGTTCATTTCGGCCTTGGGGCCGTGCTTTCGTTGTGGCTTGACGAGCATTTGCCCTCTCCTTTCAAGCGGCCGCGGCCATGTTCGCCGGGGCACCGTGCAGCTTGCGGTGCAGACGCGCCTGCAGCTCGTTGCCAAACGCGTAGTAACGGGTCAGCAGCGTCTGGCCACGGGCCGCGAAACGGTTATAGGCAATCACCGCCGGGATCGCGGCGAACAAGCCGATGGCCGTTGCGATCAACGCCTCGGCGATGCCCGGAGCCACCGTGGAGAGACTGGCCTGCTGCACTTGGGACAGGCCGATAAACGCATTCATGATCCCCCATACCGTGCCGAACAAGCCGATGTAAGGACTGACCGAGCCGACGGTGGCAAGAAACTGCAGCCCCTTCTCCAAGTGGACTTCTTGTTCGCTGATCGCCACCTGCAGCGAGCGCTCGACGCCTTCCAGCACCACCTCGGGCGTGCTGGAAGGCTGGTTGAGCTGAGTGAAAGCCAGCAAACCCGCCTGGAAAATCGGCGTGACGCCACCGGCTTCTTCGCGCACTTGTGCGTGTTCCCGGTACAAGGGCAACAGGTCCTGTGCGCCGCGAAAACGCTGCATGAAACCGTTAAGCTGACGCTCGTAGCGCTGCAGCACGGCGCTGCGCTGGATAATCAGGTACCAGCTCAATAACGAGGCCAGCAACAACGTGAGCATGACCGCCTTGACCAGCAGACTCGCGTCACTGATCAGGCCCCAGATCGTCATGTGTTCCAAAGTGGCTTGCATGGTTGAAACTCCTGTCTGGCGGTTATTCGATGAAATGTTCGTGACCGGTTGATGACAGCGACGCTCAAGGCAGATGGAGCGCTTTCGCGACGTCGGCCCAGGGCACGAACTTGAAGTTCTGGGTCTGCTCGGGCATGCGCTTGCGGCCGTCCTGGACCACCAGCATCCCCTGGCTCCACGGCCCGCCGAGGTTCGCCGAGGTCACTTCCAAGCCATCGGTTTCCGAGGCGCCATCAATCCCTGCGGCCGCGTTCAGGCCGACTCGGAAGGCGCCGCGCACGGCGAAGGGCGGCTCGGCATCGAGCACCAGGTAGCTGTCGTTGCCCTGGCTGGAGATCACCAGGTAGTCGCGGCCCTCGGCCTGATACAAGGCCATGCCTTCGACGTCGGCGTGCAACGGCGGGCCGACCTTGATCACACTGTTCAACGTGGCCGGCTGTTCGGCCCGGGCATCCACTGTCCAGACGCCCACGTCCTCCTCACCCAGAAACAAGCGCTGGCGCTGCTCATCGGCCACGCACCCTTCGGGCTGGCTGGCGACGCTGAACTGGCGCACCAACTGACCGCGCACTACGCCGGCCGGCGCGCTGAGGCGGTACTGCTCGAAGCGCCCGTCCTTGCCGTTGGCGAAGGCATACAGTTCACCTTCGGCCGGTTGGAACAGGCAGATGCCGTAGATTTCCTTCAAGGACGTCGCAATCTCCCCCGCTTCACGCAACTCGCCGCTGGCACGGTCGATGCTGAACAGGCTCAAGCTGTTGCGATCACGGTTGCTGGCCACCGCCAGGTCGACGGTTTGCGTGCCCAGCTTGAAGCCAGGCCGCACATCGACGTTGTTCAGGCGCCCGACCGGCAGCTCTTGCAGCAACTTGCCTTGCAGGTCGTAGGCCAGCAGGCCTTGCTTCTTGTTGGTACCCAATACCCGGCTCAACCCGGGCGTAGTCGGATGTATCCAGATCGCCGGGTCATCCGCGGCATCCCCCTGACGGGCCACCGGTTCACTCTGGGCGATGGCGGCGACACTCGGCAGGACCGGCGCCAACGGCGCGGGGCTGGGTTGCCAGCCGAGTTCACCTTGGTACAGGTGTCCGTCGTCATCGTCGCGCAGCAGCACTTCGATACCGGTTTTCGTCCGGCGTGCCGCAAGGCTTTCCGGCTCCTTCAGGCCTGGTAACGACAGCTTGGCGCGAGGTGCCCAGCGTTCACCGTCCTGCTGATACAGATGCAACTGCGCGGCGTTGGGGTCAAGGCCCATCACACCGCCGGACACTACGGCCAGGGCGCCGGCCGCCTGCTGGATATCACCGAACGGCGCACGCATCGCCACCGGCAACCGCACGGTCTCGGCTTCGGAGGATGCCGGGTAGGCCCACCAGCCGCCCCGTTCTTCGTTGACGAACAATTGCTGGCTGTCGTCCTGCACCTGGCAGGTCTTCGCATCCGGCGGCAGCGGCACGCCACGCACCCGTTGGGCCGTCGCGCCCAGTTGCTCGCCAGCGCCCACCAGCCATTGCTCACCCTTGCCCTCCTCACCCACCAGGAACACAAACAGGTTGCTCGCTTCGTCGCGGTACAGGCACAGACCGTTTACCGGGAAGTCCCGCGTGGGCAGGTACAACGGCGTACCCCACTGGCGGTTGTGTGGATCGAGGCTGACGACCAACGCTTGCTGGCGCGTGCTGTCGAGGCTGGCCACCAGCACGTTCGCGCCAAGCGCACGGCTGTCGATGCCGTCGAAGGCGCCTTTCAGGCGCGTCAATTCGCGACCTTGGTCATCGAGCAAGAACAAGCCTTCGCGGGCACTGGCCAGCCGCTCGGTCGTTGCAGCGCCGGGCAAGAATCCCAGGGCATTGAGCGACAGTTGCTGGGCTTGGGGCCAGGGTTGCAGCTTCAGCTTGGGCGCTGGGGAAGCGGCCAGGGCGGTGACCGATGCCAGGCTGATCAGCATTGTCAGCAGGCAGTGCTTGGGTAAAGACAACATCGTGTTCAACGGGAAAATCCTTGTCGTTGGGCCGAACTCAGAAATCGCAGGTTCGCCATTTTCTGTGGCGAGGGAGCTTGCTCCCGCTGGGCTGCGCAGCAGACCTTTCTTGTGGGCGCTACGCACCCAAGCGGGAGCAAGCTCCCTCGCCACAGGGATTGGCATCGGTGGTCAGAAATGGGTAAACGTCAGCCCCAGCTTGTACGTCGGGCCGTACTCTTCGTACTGGCCGTTGTAGGAGCGGTGGCCGGTGTAGACGAAATACGATTCGTCGGTGAGGTTCTGGGCCTCGAGGCTGACTTGCAGGTTCTTGGTCAGCGAATAACGCGCGCTGAAATCGACGAAGGTCTGGGCGTCGACGTGCAGGTCATGGTCGCGGTCGCTGATGGATGCCAGCTCGAACAGGTACGCGGACTTGTAGTTGGCCGACAGCCGCAGGCTCAGCTTGTCGTTTTCCCAACCCAACATCAGGTTGCCGACCGTGTCCGATTGGTTCGGCAAGTCGATGCTGCGCTTGCGCTGGGTGCCACTGGCCTGGTCGAAACCCTCGATCTCGGCATCTGAACGGCTGAAGGTGGTGTTGGCGCCGAGCAGCAGGCCGTTCCAGGGTGCCGGCAGCCAATCGAATTTTTGCGAGTAGGCCAATTCCAGGCCATACAGCTTGGCGCTGTCGCCGTTGGCGTAACTGTGGGCCTCGGCGAAATCAGTCCAGGCGCCAGTGCCGGCCAGGTCGGTGTTGTAGACGAAGTTCTTGATGTCCTTGTAGAACACAAAGGCCGAGACCGTGCCGGCGTGGCCCATGAAGTGCTCGATGCCCAGGTCCAGGTTGCTCGATTCCAGCGGCTTGAGGTCCGGGTTGCCGAAAGTGGCCTCGTCATCATCGATGACAAAACCCGGCGCCAGTTGCCCGAAGGTCGGACGCACCACGGATTTGGTCCACGCCGCACGCACCTGGGTGTTCTTGTCCAGTTGGTAGCGTGCATGCAGGCCCGGCAGCCAGTGGTGGTACTTGCGTCGGGTCTCGGTATCGGTAAATACCCCGTCGGTGGCGCCGGTGCCCTTGGCTTCGAACTCGGTGCCTTCGTAGCGCATGCCGGCGATGAAACGCCAGTCATCGATGTCGACGGTGTTCATCAGGTAGCCGGCGTTGATGTCCTCGCTCATCTTGAAGTCGTTGACACGCGACTCTTGCTCGTCAAAAAAATCATCGCGATTGAGGCCGCCCAACAACTGCTTGATGGCATCGGCGCTGATGCCCGGGCCGAAGCGCCCGAGGCGGTAATCCACGTTGCCTTTCTGGAACTGCCCAAGGTTCAGTTGCTCGTCGGTGAAACCCAGGTCGTCGAAGTCCTCGTAGACCCAGGCATCGAGGTCGTTGTCCTTGTCCCGCCGGCTGACTTTGCCGCCGAACTTGACCTGGGAGGCATACCCCCCGAGGTCATAGTCCCGGGCCAGGTCCAGGCGCAGGTTTTTCTCGGTGTCGGTGGTTTTTTGCTCTTCCCAGTCCACCTTGTCGAGGCTGAAGTTGGCCGGATCGTAGAAGCCTGCGCCTATGATCGGCCGTGGCTTGTCGTTGTCATGGAAACCGCCGTTGAAACCATCGACACCTTCGAAGGTGGCACCGGCAATGTGGCCTGGGCTGTCTTCGCTGGATTGGCTGTAGCCACCCTGGCCGCTCAGGGTCCACAGACCGAACATCCGCTCGCCGCCGAGCACGTAGGATTGGATTTCCTGGGTTTCTTCCCGTTGCTTGAGCCTGCGCTGGCCCTCGGCGTCGCCCAGTTCACCGGCGGCCTGCGGGTCTTCGAAAGCGATGCTGGTGGCGTTGCGGGTTTCGCTGTCCTTGTAGCGACTGTAGAGCGTGCGCAGGTAATAGCTGCTGACGTCATCGGGCTTGTAATCGAAGTTCAAGCCGCCGCCGGTCCGCTCGCGACGGATGTCGTAGTCGCGCTGTTCGAACTCTTCGAGGCGTGAGCCTTGTTCGAAGTCCCAGGCGCCGCCGGTTTCGACGTTGTCCGAGCCGAAGTCACGTTTCTGCCAACTCAGTGCCGCGGCCACGCCGAAGTTGTCGATGCCATCGCCAAGACTGAAACGGTCGCTGATGGCGCCGGAAAATTTCGGGCTGGTCTGGCCGGTGTTCTTGTCGTAGCTGGCTTCGCCGCTGCCGGTATAGAACAGGCCCTTGTGATCGAAGGCCGAGAGGCTCTTGACGTCCACCGTTCCGCCCAGGGAGTTGGCGTCCATGTCTGGCGTCAGGGTCTTGATCACCGACAACGACTGCACCAGCTCCGAGGGCAACACGTCCAGGGCAACGGCGCGACGCTCGCTTTCCGGCGCCGGTACCAGGGTGCCGTTGATGGTCACGCTGTTGAGGTCCGGCCCGAGGCCGCGCACGCTGACAAACCGGCCTTCGCCCTGGTCGCGCTCGACGCTGACACCGGGCAGGCGCTGCACCGCTTCGGCGACGTTTTCATCGGGCAACTGCGCCACGCCGTCGGCGTGCACCACGCTCTTGATGCTGTCGGCGCTGCGCTGCTCCTTGAGGGCCTGGTCGATACTGGCCGCCTGGCCGACCACTTCAACGTGTTCCGTGGCACCGGCCGCCTGCTCCGCGGCGCTCAGTCGCTCACTGGCAATCGCCATGGCCAACGCGGTGATGGTGAAACCGACGAGCCCGGCGGTGCTTGTGCGGTGATACATGGTGATCCTCCCCAGGAATCCGGAAATCCGCCAGGCAATGGCCCGGCAACTGGGAGGGCACGCTAGGGGTGGGGAATGACGGTTCTGTGACAGGCAGGGGCCGCAGAAGCCAAGCGGGTAGGTTTTGAGTGGATTCGTGGCACACAATGAGCTGATACGACCCTCTTTTACGACGGGTGTGTTCCTCGTGGCGAGGGAGCTTGCTCCCGCTCGGCTGCGCAGCAGCCGCAAATCGGACGATGCGGCGTGCCTGTAAGTATCGTGGCGCTTGGTTTTTTGGAGGGGTGCTTCGCACCCCAGCGGGAGCAAGCTCCCTCGCCACAAGGATTGCGGCAAAAAAACCGGATAACCGATGAGCTGATTCGACCTCCCCCACCCCATCACTCGCCGTCACCGCACTGTCACATTCATCTGCTGTGCTGGGCCGCATTCCGCTTCTGGCAAAGGATTCCGGCCATGTTCTCCGTGCTCCGCCCGCACCGTTTCAAACTCGCCCTGCTCCTGCTGGCGGCCAACTTCGGGTTGCTCCTGCACTTGGCCAGCGGCGAACTCAAACCCATCGCCGAATGGGTCTGGCTGGACATCCTCGGTGAAGGTGGCTCGGCGCTGCTGGCGCTGGTCTGGCTGGGGTTGGTACTCAAAAGCCGCCCCGCCGGCCGGGTCACCAATTACCTGGTCCTGGGTCTGGGCTGCATCTTCTTTTCCTGGTGGATCGACAGTCTCGACGAGTTCATCCGCCTGCCCGACAGCATCACCTGGGATCACTGGCTCGAATCCGGACCGATGCCGCTGGGCATGATCCTGCTGACCCTCGGCATCTACCACTGGCACCGCGAACAATTGGCAATCAATGGTCAGATGGAGAAGCGCGAGCGACTGTTCCGTGAGCACCGTCTGTTCGACAAGCTCACCCCGTTGGGTGGCGCTGATTTTCTCAAGCATGAGCTGTCCGCCAGCCTGGAGGACAGCCGCCGTCGCCAACAACCGCTGTCGCTGCTGGCCTTGGACCTGGATAATTTCACCGCTATCAACCAGCGTTTCGGCCACGGCGAAGGCGATGCGGTATTGCAGGCGATCAGTCAGTTACTGGTCTTGAACCTGCGCCGCCAGGACCTGCTGTGCCGCCTGGCCGGTGATCGCTTCGTGGTGCTGCTGCCCGACACTGGCGAAAGCCAGGCCCGACGCCTGGCCCTGGAACTGGAAATCGCGGTGCGCAGCCTGGCTCACAAGACCCGACAACACGGCGAGCGGCTCCAACTGGCCGCCAGCACAGCGGTGGTGATGGCGTTCGACGAATCCCCCGACGCCTTGCTCAAACGCCTGAACCTGGCGCTCGCCCAGTCCCGGACCACGTTGGCGAAAAGCGCATGACGCTCAAGACCTGCTGGTACGAAACCGACAGCCGCTTCATTCCGGGACACTATCAACCTGCGGCGCTGATCGACCTGGCACTGTCGCGGGACATCGACAGCCATCGCCTCCTGCGCGGCACCGGGCTGTTCCATGACGATATCCTCGCCGGACAGAGCCGCATCAGCCCGCAGCAGTTCCTCGGCCTGATCGACAACAGCCGGCGCCTGCTGGATGCCAGCGACAGCAGCTTCCTGTTTGGCCAGCGGCTGTTGCCGGGGCATTACGGCCCCGCGAGCCACGCCCTGCGTCACGCGCAGAACTTGCATCAGGCCCTGCAGACCCTGATCGACCAGCAGGCGCTGCTCAGCCCGTTGGCGGCCCCTCGGCTGCTACTGGACGAGCACTACGCCTATGTCCATTGGCTGGACAGCTGCGGTGCCGACGAACAATGGCGCTTCGTGCTGGAAGCGAGCATGACCTCGATGGTGGCGATGAGTGCCTGGCTCAGCGGCGAACGCCTGCCCTGGCAGTGCAGTTTTCGCCACGGCGAGCCGCGTTACGTCGAACAATATTGGGTGCACCTGGGTGAGCACACCCAATTCGACCGCCCGCTGGACCTGATGCGCCTGCCCCGCCACTGCCTTGCCCAGCCCTGGCCCAACGTCTCGGCCACCGCCGGCCAGGTGGCGCGGATCGAAGCCCGGGATCAGCTCGATCAACTGGGTTTCGCCTCAAGTTTCCTGGATTGCCTCTACGACTACCTGCACGCCCATGTGCAGCAGACGCCAAGCCTGGAACAGACCGCCCAGGCCTTCGCCATGAGCCCCGCGACCCTCAAGCGCAAATTGCACAAGCACCACACCGGGTTCCAGCAACAGGTGGACCGGGTGTACACCCATGTGGCCTTGTATCTGTATCAAGTCAAGGGGTTCAGCAACGAGGAAGTGGCGCAGTACCTGCGCTTCAACGACACGGCGAACTTTCGTCGCTCGTTCAAGCGCTGGACCGGCAGTACGCCGAATCTGATCCGGCAATTGCTGATGTTGGGCTGAAGGGGGCCTCATCGCGAGCGAGCTCGCTCCCACACTGGATTGGGGTGGATGCAAGTAGGCTTGCGGTGAACTGCTGTTGTGGCGAGGGAGCTTGCTCCCGCTCGGTTGCTCAGCAACCGCAAAAGCTTGGGGCCGCTGCGCAGCCCAGCGGGAGCAAGCTCCCTCGCCACAAGTGCCGTTGTGTTCGAAAAATTGGGTTCAATGCCCGCGAATGTAATGCTCCAACTGCCGGATCAAATCCGCCTGCTCGACAATCGCCTCTTTCACCAGGTCGCCGATGGACAACAGGCCGATCAACTGCCCGTTTTCCAGCACCGGCAGGTGCCGCAAATGGCTGTCGGTCATGACTTCCATGCAGCGGTCGATGCTCTGCTGGCTGTCGGCGGTGATCACCGGGGCGCTCATGATGGTGCGCACGGTCGTGCCCACCGATGAGCGTCCCTTGAGCACCATCTTGCGTGCATAGTCCCGCTCGCTGAACACCCCTACCACCTGGCCGTCCTCGATCACGGGTAATGCGCCGACATTTTTCTCGGCCATGATTTGCAGGGCTTCGAGCACCGTCTGCTCGGGGGCGATGCTGTGGACCTGCTGGTTCTGCACGCTCTTGAGCCGGACCAGTTGGGCGGCGGTTTTCATTGTTCATCCCCCATTTCAATAAGAAGTGACCCACTGTTCGTGGCGAGGGAGCTTGCTCCCGCTCGGTTGCGCAGCGACCGCAAGATTTTGGGACCGCTGTGCGGTCCAGCGGGAGCAAGCTCCCTCGCCACAAGAGCACTGCTAGAGCACCACAACAGCAACCATGGCACGGATCAGTCTTCACCAATCTCCACCACATCACCGTTGAGCCGCACCGGCCACACCCGCAGGCTTTGTTCCGGGTATTCCAGGCAATGGCCGTCTTCCAGACGGAAATGCTGCTTGTACATCGGCGAGGCAATCACCAGGTCACCCTTGATGCTGCCCAACAGTCCGCGACCGATGACGTTCGCGCCGGACTTTGGGTCGCGGTTGTCGATGGCGTACAGCGGCTTGTCCTCATGCTCCGGCAGATAGAGCAACGCCACTTGGCTGCCATCGTGCCAGGCGACCACGCCGGAGTTGGGCACGAGATCCTCGCGGCTGCACAGGGCGCGCCATTGCAGGGATTCTTGAGCGATACGAACGACATTTGACTGGCTCATCAGAGCACCTCCTCGGTAACGGGAATCAGGTGGAGTTCATGGGCATGCACTGGCCGACGCTGGCCGCGCTCGCGGACGAAATGAACATCCGGATCGCCGCGCTTGTCGTTGACGAAGGTGCGGAAACGCTTGAGCTTCTCCGGGTCCTTCAGGGCATTGGCCCATTCGCATTCGTAGCGGTCGACCACCCGTTGCATCTGCGCTTCGAGCTCGGCGCCCAGGCCCAGGCTGTCGTGGATGATGACGTCCTTGAGGTAGTCCAGGCCGCCCTCCAGGCTTTCGCGCCAGACCGATGTGCGTTGCAGTTTGTCGGCGGTGCGGATGTAGAACATCAGGAAGCGGTCGATGTAGCGGATCAGCGTGGCGTCGTCCAGGTCCGTGGCGAACAGCTCGGCATGGCGTGGACGCATGCCGCCGTTGCCGGCCACGTAGAGGTTCCAGCCCTTCTCCGTGGCGATCACGCCGACGTCCTTGCTCTGGGCCTCGGCACACTCGCGGGTGCAACCGGACACCGCGAACTTGAGTTTGTGCGGCGAGCGCAGGCCTTTGTAGCGGTCTTCGAGGGTCAGCGCCATTTGCACGCTGTCTTGCACGCCATAGCGGCACCAGGTGCTGCCCACGCAGGATTTCACCGTGCGCGTGGATTTGCCGTAGGCGTGACCGGTTTCGAAGCCGGCTTCGATCAGCTCGGACCAGATGTCCGGCAACTGGTGCAACTGGGCGCCGAACAGGTCGATGCGCTGGCCGCCGGTGATCTTGGTGTAGAGGTCGTATTTCTTGGCGACCACACCGATGGCGATCAGTTTGTCAGCGGTGATCTCCCCACCGGCGATGCGCGGTACCACTGAGTAGGTGCCGTTTTTCTGCATGTTCGCCATGAAGGTGTCGTTGGTGTCCTGCAACGGCACCAGGGACGGGTCCATGATCGGCTGGTTCCAGCACGACGCCAGGATCGAGCCCACCGCCGGTTTGCACAGGTCGCAGCCGGTGTGGCCACGGCCGTGCTTGGCCAACAATTCTTCGAAACTGATGATGCCTTCCACCCGCACCAGCGCATACAGCTCCTGGCGGGTGTAGGCGAAATGCTCGCACAGGCTCTTGTCGACGCTGACGCCACGGGCAATCAATTCATGCTCGAACACCTGCTTGACCAGCGCCGCGCAGCCACCGCAACCGGTGCCGGCCTTGGTGTCGCATTTGAGCTGGCCAAGATCCGTGCAACCGCCGTCGATGGCCGAGCAGATCGAGCCCTTGGTGACGTTGTGGCACGAGCAAATGGTCGCGGTTTCGGGCAGCGTCGCCGGCCCCAGGGTCGGAGCGCCCTCGGACGATGGCAGGATCAGGCTGGCGGCATCCTTGGGCAAGACGATGCCGTTCTGCATGTATTGCAGCAAGGTGTCGTAGTAGCTGTTGTCACCCACCAGCACTGCGCCGATCACGCGCTTGCCGGCGGCGTCCACCACCAGGCGCCGGTAGCTGGCACTGGTTTCATCGATGAATTGGAAGCTGCGCGAACCGGGCGTGTTGCCATGGGCATCGCCGATGGAGCCAACGTCCACACCGAGCAACTTGAGCTTGGTGGACATGTCGGCACCGGTGAAGGCTTCAGCGCTTGCGCCGCACAGCGTTGCCGCGACATTGCGGGCCATCTGGTAGCCGGGGGCGACCAGGCCGAAAATGCTGCCGTTCCAGGCCGCGCACTCGCCGATGGCGTAGATGTCCGGATCGCTGCTCTGGCAATGATCATCGATCACCACGCCACCGCGTGGGCCGATCTGCAGGTCGCTCTGGCGAGCCAGGGCATCCTGGGCGCGGATACCGGCAGAGAACACGACAAGGTCGGTTTCCAGGAAATCGTCGTCACCGAAATTCATCCGATAACGGTACTGCTCACCGGCGCTGATGGACTGGGTGCCCTTGGACAGGTGCACGCCGACGCCCAGGCTTTCGATGCGCGCCTTGAGGGCCAAGCCACCCTGCGGATCCAACTGCACCGGCATCAGCCGTGGGGCGAATTCCACCACATGGGCTTCCAGGCCGAGGGTCTTGAGGGCGTTGGCCGCTTCCAGGCCCAGCAAACCACCCCCCACCACCACGCCACGGCGGGCATTGCTGGCGGCGGCGCGGATCGCGTCCAAGTCTTCCAGGGTGCGATAGACCAGGCACGAATCGCCTTCAGCGCCCTGGATCGGCGGCACGAAGGGATAGGAACCGGTCGCGAGCACCAGCTTGTCGTAGCTGACACGCTCGCCGGCTGTCACGACTTCACGGGCCTGGCGGTCGATTTCCAGCACCGGTACACCCAGGTGCAACGTGACGCCGGGGGTCTGGTACAACGACGCTTCGCCCAAGGCCAGGGACTCGGCATCACGCCCGGAGAAATACTCGGACAGATGCACGCGGTCATAGGCACGCATCGGCTCTTCGCTGAACACATGCACGCGGTAATGATTGAGGGCACCGCGCTCGATCAATTGTTCGACGCAGTGATGGCCGACCATGCCATTGCCGATCACGATCAGCGTTTGCAGCTTGTTCAGGGAAGCAACGTTGGAATTCATAAAAAGCACCCGACAAAAGCCCATCACGATTTTGAAAGCAAAAAAAAGACGCCTGAAACCTTGCGGTTCCAGGCGTCTTTGCCTGTTCTGTGCGGTATCGGCCCGGCGACTGCGCCCCGACCTACCGTTATCCCCCGGCCTGTTGGCACTCGATCTTCGTTGACCGACGGGGCTGCCCACTCGACTGTGTTCGCGGCGGGCCTGGATAGCCTCTTGCAGCGAGCGTGCCAAACCTCATCGGCAACCCTATCCACGCACTCCCCTCCACCGACAATCCCCTGTGGGAGCGGGCTTGCCCGCGAAGACGCCCGCCCAGTCACCGCAAGCCGAGCGGTATTCGCTTCGGTCTCGCAAGCGCCAACAACTGCCTTGCGATGGTGCGACCCTGCACGAGCGGCTTCATAAAAGTGCAGCCTTTCAACCCCTCCAGCAAAAATCCTGAACCATCGCCAACCCCGATTTTCACAATAAGTGAGGAGCCCGTCCGGTCGCCGTAAAGCCACTCATGACGCCCGGGCCATAGCTCGCTGTCAAACCCGAGACAAAGGAGATTCCACGATGAAAATCAATGAAATCATGAGTCGGGAAGTACGCACGATCTCCCCCGATACCCCCCTGAGCGAAGTGGCGCAGATCATGCGCCAAGCCGACATCGGCGCCTTGATCATCAACCAGGACGACCGCATGGCCGGGATGATCACCGACCGCGACCTGGTGGTCCGGGCCATGGCCGACGGCATGGACCTGGACACGCCCGTCAGCCGGATCATGAGCGATGAGGTGCGCTACTGCTTCGACGACGAAGAGATCGACCATGTGGCCAAGAACATGGCCCAGATCGAAAAACGCCGCCTGCCGGTGGTCAATCGCGACAAGCGCCTGGTGGGCATGGTCTCGCTGGCCAATGTCGCCAGTTGCAACGCCGACAAGCTCAGCGCCAACCTGCTGCGCGGCGTTGCGCGACCTCACTGATTCAGCCAAGGAACTGCGGAGCGAGCGCCATGGAGGAACAAAGCCCACCTGTCGTGGTGATCTGTGGTTCCACCGCCGGCGTCGGCCGCGCCACGGCGCATCGGTTTGCCGTCGCCGGCTACCGGGTCGGGCTGCTGGCCCGGGGCGAACAGGCGCTGGCGGCCACGGCAGAAGAGTTGGCGCAATTGGGGGCGACCTGCCTGACAATCAGCGTCGACGTGGCCGATGCCCAGGCGGTAGCCGACGCCGCCCAGCGAATGGAGCGAGAACTCGGCCCGATCGGCGTCTGGGTCAATTGCGCGATGGTCACTGTGTTCTCTCCCATTCGCCAACTGAGTGCCGAGGAGATCCACCGGGTTACGGACGTGACCTACCTGGGCACCGTGCACGGCACCCTGGCGGCGCTGGAGCTCATGGCCCCGCGTAATCGCGGCGTGATCATCCAGGTCGGCTCCGCGCTGGCCTACCGCGCCATTCCACTGCAAGCAGCGTACTGCGCGGCCAAGTTCGCGGTGCGGGGCTTCACCGATTCACTGCGCAGCGAACTGCTCCACGACCACAGCGACATCCGGGTGTGCATGGTGCAACTGCCGGCGATCAACACACCGCAGTTCGATTGGGCACGCAACAAGTTGAGCAAGCGCGTGCAGCCGGTGCCGCCGATTCACGATCCGGATGTGGCCGCCCGGGCGATTTTCAGCGTGGTCAAGCGCACACCCCGGGAGCTGTGGCTCGGCGCCGCCTCCGTGAAGGCCATCGTCGGCACTTGCCTGTTGCCGGGGCTGTTGGACCGCCTGATGGCTCGCAGCGCCTATGCCGGACAAATGACCGACGAAGATGACAACAGCCAACGGCCGGACAATCTGTTCGAATCGCAGGAGTCCCTGCACCGCACCCGTGGGCGGTTCTCCGGTCGTTCGCGGGATACGGCGCTGGCCCTCAGTTCCACCCAAGTGTCGGCGCTGTTGCTGGCAACCGGTGGAGTGCTGGCGGTGGTGTTGTTATTGTTCTGATCCGGTGCGGCGCCACCAACGATAGCCATAGCCATTCAAGGTCAGTTGCCGATCCAAGGCGGCCGGGTATTGGCTGTCCGAAATGATTTCCTTGAAGCCGTGCAAATCCAGGCCGTCCAGCTTCACGGTCAGCGTGTCGTTGCTCAGGTTGGCCAACATCACCGAGGTGGCCTCGCCCACATGGGCCACGGCGAAAACCGCCGGGTGATCGACCGTCAGCAGCCGGGCTTCGCCGTCGCCTACTTCGGGCAGGCCGGCACGGGCCAACAGCAATGGCCGCACCCGGCCCAACAACGAATCCGGGGCATTCAGCTGGTCCTCGACATTGAGCTGGGTGTAGGCGAAGGCGCCTTGATCGATCACCGGAGCGACGAGGCGCTGGGCCGATGAAAAGCCAGCGTTGGCCTGGCTGTTCCACTGCATGGGCGTGCGCACCGAGAGCCGCTCGGGACGGGACAAATCGTCGCCCATGCCGATTTCCTCACCGTAACGCACGATGGGCGTGCCGGGCAGCGACAGTAATAGCGCCTGGGCCAGCGCCTGATGGCGCACATCGCCGTCCAGCATCGGCGCCAGGCGTCGGCGAATGCCCCGGCCATACAGGCGCATGTCCGGCTCCGGGGCGAAGACTTGCATCACTTCCTCACGTTCTTCTTCGCTCAAGCGCTCCAGGTCAAGTTCGTCATGGTTGCGCAGCCACACCGCATAGCTGGCACCGTCCGGCGGTGCGGGACGCCGGGTGATCGCGCGTTGCAAAGGTTCGGCCTGGCCGCGGGCCAGCGCCAGGAACACATGGTTGTTGACCCAGAAATCCAGCACCAGTCCCAAGCGCTCGCCGTTCCCGAAATAATGGCGGTAGCGCTCCGGTTCGACGTCCACCTCCCCCAGCAACACGCCTTCAGGATTGATGGCAGTCATGCATTTGAACAGCCGGTCCAGTACCCAGACGCCCTGCTCTTCATCTTCGCCACCGGCCTGTTCCACCAGATGCGAAGCGGCATCCAGGCGAAAACCGGCAATGCCCAGTTCGAGCCAGTGGACCATGATGCGCTCGATTTCCTCGACCACCCGCGGGTTCGCCAGGTTGAGGTCCGGCTCATGGCGATAGAACAGATGGCGGTAGTACTGCCCGGCTTGTTCGTCCCATTGCCAGATGCTGTCTTCCACCGACGGAAAGATCGGTTGGTTGCCGTCGTCCACCGGCATGTCGGACCACACGTAATAATCCCGGTAGACGCTGTCCTTGTCGCGCCGCGCCCTCTGGAACCAGGGATGTTGGTCGCTGGTGTGTTGCGCCACCAGTTCAAGGATGACGCGCATGCCGCGCTCCCCAGCCTGGACAATCAACTGGCGCAGGTCTTCTTCGCTGCCGAAGCGTGGGTCCAGGGCCATGAAATCGCTGACGTCATAACCCGCGTCCTTGAATGGCGAGCGGTAGACCGGCATCAGCCAGAGAGCGCCAACGCCCAGTGCCTTCAGATAATCCAAGCGCTGGATGATGCCCTTCAGGTCGCCGCGGCCGTCGCCATTGCTGTCGGAAAACAAGGACGGATCGATCTGGTAAATCAGAGTCTTTCGGTGCCAGTTGGCTTTCATCGGTCACTCCTCATCGGCACAGGATCACGGCCTGCTCGGCAGCCAGTCGGCCACTGAATACTTGACCTTCGCCCGCCCCGTCGCTGGCGATTTCGACCTGCCAGGCGTCGGCCAGGGGGAACGTATGTTCGCTGTCGGCGAAGTTGATGCAGACCAGCCGCTCATCGCCCTCACAGTGACGACGATAGGCCAGCACTTGTGGGTGCGATGGCAGTTCTTCCCAGGCGCCCAGGCGCAACGCCAGGCTGGCGCGACGACAGGCCAGCAGGCGCCGGTACAGCGCCAGGGTGGAATCGGCTGTTCGTTCCTGCGCCTCAACGGCCAACACGTCGGCTTGTGGCGCAAAGGGCAACCACGGCGCGGCCCCGGCCCAGCCATGGGGCGCCTGGACGGTCCAGGGCAACGGCGCCCGGCTGCCGTCCCGGCCGCCTGGGTCGACGCGGGTCTGGGCCGTGACCACGGTGTCTTCCAGACCCAGCTCTTCGCCTTGATAGATAAACGGCGTGCCGCGCAGCGTCAGCAGCAGGACCGCAGCGGCTTGGGCCCGGCGCAGCGAACCGCCGTAGCGGCTGCGGTGTCGGCTATTGTCGTGATTGGACAGCACCCAGGTTGGCCAGGCCTGCAACGGGCCAAGATCGTTTTCCACCTCGCGTATGCACATGCGGAACACCACCGGGTCCCAGGGGGCGTCCAAAGGCGGGAAATTGAACGACATGTGCAGTTCGTCACTGGCACCGTAATAGGCCGCCACCTGGGCCGTGGAGCGAATGTTCACCTCGCCGATCAACACCCGCTCGCCGGGGTAGCTGTCCACCAACCGGCGCAAACCGCGCAACACTTCATGGCTGTACGGCTGGTCGTTGATCTTGACCATGGTTTCACCGGCCATGCAGCGCGGATCATCGGCAAAGCTCGGGTCCTTGCCGACGCAATGCACGACATCGACACGGAACCCGTCCACGCCTCGCTCCAGCCAGAAATGCAACACCTGGTGCATGGCCGCCACCACGTCGGGGTTGTGCCAGTTGAGGTCGGGTTGTTGCGGCAGGAAAAAATGCAGGTAGTACTGCTGGCTCGTTTCGTCCCAGGTCCAGGCACTGCCGCCATCGATCGAGGCACGCCAGTTGTTTGGCTGGTCGCGCCAGATGTACCAGTCGCGCCTGGGGTTGTCGCGGCTTGCGCGCGACTCGATGAACCAGGGATGTTGGTCCGAAGTGTGGTTGGGCACGAAATCCAGCAACACCTTCAGGCCTCGCGCGTGGGCTTGGGCGATCAATTCATCCAGGTGAGCCAGGGTGCCGAACAGCGGGTCGACATCGGTGTAGTCGCAAATGTCGTAGCCCGCGTCGCACATGGGGGAACGAAAGACCGGGGACAGCCACAACGCATCGACGCCCAGGTGTTGCAGATGATCCAGGCGTGCGGTCAAGCCGGAAAGATCGCCGATGCCGTCGCCGTTGGCATCGGCAAAGGAACGTGGATAAACCTGGTAGATCACAGCGTTCTTCCACCAGGGCGAAGGGAAGGAGTTGGGCATGTCGCCTCCTTTGATCGCAGTGTTTGGTGGGCAAGACCGCAGCCCCGCCGGACGCCCCGTTTATCGCGGAACATAGATTAAGAACCGGATAAAGCGTTCGGGGTTCGTTTTTTCTTGAGGGAGGCAAGGAAACGGGTGTTGACTCGGGTGCCGGTTTTTTTGACTGGGACATATCCGTTACCGCAGGAGTGGATATGTACTCGATGAATAAGGCCAGCTGTAAGGCCGCCTCGCGAGCAAGCTTTGCTCCCACTGACCTGATGGGTGTACGACCGGGAGCCGTTGCCGAAGAAACGGATATACACACCAACACGTAACCTCAAGTCTTGCGCATACCAATACGCCGACGCATCTGCGCCGTAATACTCTGCCGGGTCTTCTTGAGCCCAGCCCAAGGCTCGTGCCCAACCTCCGCCAGACGCTCATGAACATTGTGCACATTCCAAAGATTGGCCCCCTTGAGCTCAGCCACCTCCTCTCGAAAAATCGGCACCGACACCGGCAGCCCTTCCCGAGTCCGAGCGGCATATGCGCAGATGGTGGTAGCCCCCAGCCCATTACGCAGATAATCGATAAAGATCCGCCCTACCCGGTTCTTCGGCCCGGATACCGCCGAAAACCGGTCCGGCAATAACTTGGCCATATGACTGACAATCGCATGGCTAAAGCCCTTCACCTCATCCCAACCCAGCTTGCGCGTCAACGGCACCACCACATGGATGCCCTTGCCGCCGCTGGTCTTGAGGAACGCCTTGAGCCCCAGCTCATCGAGCACCGTTAACGTGAGTTGCGTCGCCTCGACCATGCTTTTCCAGGGCAGCGCCGGGTCCGGGTCAAGGTCGAGGACGAAGCGGTCGGGCTTGTCCAGGTCGACGGACGTGGCATTCCAAGTGTGCAGTTCCACCGTACTCATCTGCACCGCGCCGATCAGCGCTTCGGCATTGTTGATGATCATCACCGGTTGCCCGGTCAGGTCCTTGTCCAGGCTGGTGATACCGGGAATCGCCAGGCGCTCGGGGTTCTTCTGGAAAAACAGCTCGCCGGCGATGCCTTCCGGCGCCCGGACCAGGGCCACCGGGCGCTCCGCCAGTTCCGGCAGGATAAATTCCGCCACGCTGGCGTAGTACTCGGCCAATTGCAGCTTGGTGGTGCCGCTGCTGGCGTCGATGACCCGGTCCGGGTGGGTGATACGCACTTTGCCGTCCATGGCCGGCGCCTTGGCTTTTGTCTTCGACTTGCCCTTGGCCGGCGTCGCCTCAGGCGCGTCCTGGGTGCTGGTTTTCTTCTTCGCGGTGGTTTTCTTCACGGGTTTGGCAAGCTCCTGGGTAATGGCCTCGGCCGGCTTGTCGTCACGCAAGCCATGGAAAACCGCATGGCGCACCGAGCCTTCCTTGGTCATTTCGGCAAAAGCCACCTCGGCCAACAACGTCGGTTCGAGCCAGTGCACGCCCTTGGCTTCGTAGCCGGTGGGCGGATTCACCACGGGGGGCTTTTTCGTCTCCAGGGGCAACAGTTGCTGGTAGATGCTTTTAAGGGTGGTTTCGTTGAACCCGGTGCCGACCTTGCCGGCGTAGCGCAACTGGCCGCTGTCGGCATCGTGCAGCCCCAGCAGTAAGGCACCAAAGGCACTTCGCGCGCCCTTGGGATCGCTGAAGCCCACCACCACGAATTCCTGGCGATTCTTGCACTTGAGCTTGATCCAGTCATTGCTGCGCCTGGACACATAGGCACTGCCGACGCGCTTGCCGATCAGCCCTTCCATCCTCATCTGGCAGGCGCTGTTGAGCAGCGCATCGGGGGTTTCCTCAAACGCATCGGAGAACCGCAGCAAGGGGTTTTCGTTGGGTTCCAGTACCGCGGCCAATGCGGCCCGGCGTTCTTGCACCGGCACTTTGCGCAAGTCCATGCCATTGAGATAAGGCATGTCGAACAGGTAATAGGCGATCTTGCCGCTGCTGCCGGCCTCGAAGGCGTTTTGCAGGGCCTGGAAGTCCGGCACGCCCTCCTCGTTGGCCACCACCATCTCGCCGTCGAGCCAGGCCGATTCCAGCCCCAGCGCGGCCAAGGCTTCGGCCTGTCTTGGCAACTTGTGGGTCCAGTCATGGCCGTTGCGGGTCAGCAGCCTGACATCGCCGTTCTCGATGCGTGCCATGACCCGGTAACCGTCGAACTTGATCTCATACAACCATTCACCGTCAGGCGCACTTTCCACCAGCGTCGCCAGTTCCGGCTTGAGGGTTTCCGGCAGCGGCCCGGCGACTGCGCCGCTGAGGGTGGTTTTCGAGGTGCGTTTCGGTGATTTCGACTGGGCGGCTTTTTCCGGTTTTTTCACCGCTCTGGCCGCCGCGGCCTTGCCTCGGCGCTTGGGCACGATGGTGCGATCGCTGAGCACGCTGTCCGGCTCGGCCTGGACCACATCGTATTCGCTCTCGGGGCGGGCGGCCGAGTCCTGATGCTTGATCAGAAACCATTGCTCCTGCTTGCCGGGCATGTGGGTACGCACCAGGTTCCACAGGCCGCTGAGTTTTTCGCCTTGCAGCTCGAACTTGAGCCGGCCTTTTTCATAGGCCTCGTGGGGGTCCCCTTGGGGAATCCAGACGCCCCGGTCCCAGACGATCACGTCACCGGCGCCGTAGTGGCCTTCGGGGATGCTGCCCTCGAACGTCGCGTAATCCAGCGGATGATCTTCGACATGCACGGCCAGGCGCTTGGCCTTTGGATCCAGGGAAGGCCCCTTGGGCACTGCCCAGCTCTTGAGCGCGCCGTCCAGTTCCAGCCGGAAGTCATAATGCAGCCGCGTGGCATCGTGCTTTTGAATGCAGAACTGCAGGGCATGGGCGCTTTTTGCCGATTTTCGTGAGCGTTTCGCCGCCGGCTCCGGGGTGGCGGCGAAATCGCGCATGCGGTTGTAGTCATCCAGGGTCTTGCTGCTCATGGACCACCTGCCACTTGCTGCAACGCAGGATCGGCGACGGGCATCCCGGCGGTTTCCGCGAGTAACTGATCGACCACGCGGCTCAAGGCCTGTTCGACCGAATCACCCAGCAGCAGGCCTTGTTCGTAGAGCACGATCTGCCGATCGGCGCTGGAGCCTTCCTGGACGATCCGGCGGGCCTGCTTGAACACGTCCTGGACGCCCAACTCGGCAGCGGTTTCACCGAAGGTCTGCTCCGCCAGGGTGAGCCATTCACCGATCAGCATCGGTTGCTCCTGCCCCTCGACGATAAACTCCGCGAGAATCCCGTGGCGCTTGGCCCGCCAGCGGTTTTCCTTGAGGATCCACTGGGACATCTGACTGTAGTGGGCGCCGGGCCGGCGCAGCGTGACGGCATGGGCCACCATCAGGCGAAACAGCGAGACCAGGCACAGCACGTCCTCTGCCCGAGGGCAGGCATCGCAAATGCGCAGCTCCAGCGTGGGATAACGTGACGAAGGTCGTATCACCCACCAGCAATCGCTGGCCTGGCGAATGGAACCGGTGCGCATGAGCATGTCCACGTAGCCGGCAAACGCCGACTCATCTTCGAAATACTCCGGTACGCCCATGCGCGGCCATTCATCGCAAGCGACTTGTCGATAGCTGCTGAAACCACTGTTGCCGCCGTTCCAGAATGGCGACGAGGCGCTCAGGGCCAAGAACATTGGCAACCACGGCAGGATCTCATTCATCACCCGCACCCGGTCCTGGGTCGCGGGCACTTCCACGTGGACGTGCAGGCCCGAAAGCACGCTGCGCCGCGCCACCCGCTGATAGTCATCGAACAATTGCTGGAAATGCAGCTCATCGGTGGGCTGCAGCACCTGGGTGGCCATCGGATGCGAGCCCGCGCTGAGCAGGCCCAGGCCATGCTCGGCCAAGCGCTTGGTCAGGCCGCTGCGCACCTGGGCCAGGTAATCGGCCGCTTCGGGCAGGCTGCGAAAGATGGGCGAGGCCATCTCCACCTGGCATTGGAACATTTCATGGGCGAAATGCTTGCCCAGCTCGGCCTGGCACGCCGCGATCACTTGCGCGGGGGGTTCACCCGGCATGCAACGGGTTTGCAAATCAGTGATGAAATACTCCTCTTCAACGCCGAACTTCATGCGCCTGTTCATCGATAGTCCCTCCGATAGCCCCGCCGAGACCTGCGCCAATGCGGGTTACAACCAACGCCACCACGGCGATCCTTTCCACGTCCTGATAACCCGGCGTGAGCAATTCCTCACCGAACACGTCCGGGTCCAATTCCTTGTAGGTCCAGCCGAAATCCGCTGAGTCACGCCACTGCCCCAGCGCTTCCAGGAACGGGTCGCGTCCGTCCACCATCGCCACGCCGGTGTAGAGCACCAGCGAGCCGCCTGGTGTGAGCCGGGGCAAGGCCTGCTCGACGATGCGCAGCGACAGCCCGGCGCCCAATGTTCCGCCACCGTGGCGATAGGCGCGCTCGGAGGGATCGGCCATGTACGGCGGGTTGGCGACGATCAGGTCGAAGTCGCCGACCACGTCTTGCAGCACGTCGCTGCGGCTGACCTCGACGTTGGCCACCTCCGCCAGCGCCGCGTTCACCGCGCACAGGCGCAGGGCTTGAGGGTTGATGTCCACGGCCAGCACTTGCGCTTCACGGCGGGCGCGGGCAATCACGATGGCACCGACACCGGCGCCGCAACCGATGTCCACGGCGCGCTGCACGGCGGTGAAGTTCTGCTGCAGATGAGTATGGATCAGTTGGGCGAAGCGGTAGCTGTCAGGGCCGAAAAACACCGCATCATTGGCCTGGGTAGGAAATTGCGAATGGGCAAACAGCAAGCCATCCAGGCTCGACCAGCGCACCCGGCTATACAGCAAGCCATCGCGTGCTTCCAGCACCTGGGCGTCTTGCAGTTGCCGCTGTTCATCGGCACTGATCAGCCCCGGCGCAAACGGCCGCGACCAGCCGAACACGTCCCGCAAGGTCTTGGAACGCTCATTGCCGGGCCGCTGGTTGACCCGTTCGTGGGTCAATGGCGTCGGGGTGATGAAACGGTAGCCGTCGGCTTGCAGGCGTCGGCCCAGTTGTAACAGCGCAAGGTCCGGTTCGGACAGGCGTACTTCCTCAGTCATGCAGGGCTCCCTAGCGAAGTGCGGATTTGAGTTCGATGAACCGGCGAGTCGCCAACAGTCCGGCCGGATGGCTGTGGCAGCGGGCACAAAGCCAGGGCACCAGCGCGTGCATCTGCTCGTCCGGCGTGCGGCCTTGCAGCGCCTGTTCCAGGCTTTGCACATCGGGATCGTCCATCGGTGTCACGGGCTCGCACACGGCGCCCGAACCCCGCCGGGCAGTGGATTTCGCACCCTCATCCCGCCAGTCCCCGGCAATCCAGTCGTGCAGCAGTTGTTTTTCGTAGGGGCTGAACACCCCGAACATGGCCGCGCCTGGCCCATCGATCAGCGTCCAGAAACGGCTGCTTTGCGGATCTTCATGACGCTTGATCCAGCCTTTGTTCTGCATCGCCGCCAGGAACCCTTGCAACTGGCCCGGTTCCGAAAGCCACTGGTTGACGGTCTTGCCTTCGAACTTGCAGTAGTCGGAGTGCATGTGCTGGCCGAATGGGCGTTTGCGTTCGAGCATGTCCAGCACTTCGCGATCCAGGTCGAACGCGCCGATGATGGCCCGGCTGCCCTGCCCCAGGTCATTGAGGCGATAACCCAGCGTGACTCGCTGCCAGAAGGCCTCCCGGTCGGCTTCCATCGGCATCAGTTGCAACAGCGACTGCACGGCCTTGTGGGCGTGGCCGGTGCTGGCGTTGTCGATGGTGACGTGGAGGGTGAAATAGTACGGATCGATGTCCAGCTCGCTCAGCTCATAAGCACTGATCAGTAGATGCAGGGGCAATTGCTCGTAGCCCAGGTTGTAGCCGATGACCTCCGGCAGGTACTCGTCGCCGGCATAACCCAGGGCCAGTTGCACGGCCCCTTGCAGATACAGGTCATCGTCGATGTCCGGGGCGTCACACAGGTCGTGTTCGGCGAGCAGCTTGCGATAAAGCACCACGTGGTTCTGTGACGGATGACCGTCCCCCAGCTCTTCCAGGTAGGTGCACAGCAACCCTTCGAAACGGTGGTCGTGCCAATGACTGACCACGCCATACAGCCAGGCGCCGTCCACCCGTTTGGTCGGCGCAACGGCTTGCAGGAAGTACAGGGCGTGGGCCTTGTTGCTGAAGAACTCTCGCGGGCCGCCGCTTTTGCGCCGTTCCAGGTAATCCGCGTATTGCCGGGCGACGCCGGCGCTGTGGTGCTCGACCCAGGCCGACAGCGCCATGGGATCGTCCGGCATCTCCTGGGGCAGCGCCGCAGCCTTCGCGATGCATTGCTGGAGGAAGGCTTGGGCGACGGCTTGCTTGTCCGCGTCGTCAGGGCCTTGGAACAGCCGCTCATAGCATTGGCGCACCTGTCCCCCATGGGTGACAGGGTGCACGGTGGCTGGCCGGGATTGGAGGGGTGTCAGCGCAGTCATAAGGGCCTCTTGGGTTCTCGGCGGACGCTGAATCAGAACGTCTCTTTTGTTGCTGAGCGCTGGGAACGGCGAAAAATTCCATTGGGTTGAACGGCAGGCGGATAAACGGGGCGATGCGTAGATGATGGGAACCCTCGTTTCGCTTCAGCCCTCGAATGCTGAGAACCACCCAGTTGTAGATGTCGAGAGCGCTGTTGTGGCGAGGGAGCTTGCTCCCGCTGGGTCGCGAAGCGACCCCAATGCCGCGAGCGCTTCGCACTCGAGCGGGAGCAAGCTCCCTCGCCACGGGTTAGTCGGCACCGGGTTATCCAAGGAGCAACGATGACGTTCACAGTATGGGTAGCGGTGCTCGGTGGGGTGTTGCTGACCCTGGCCCTGACGGCCTCTTATCTGCGCTGGATGCCGGTCACCACCTCGGCGATGTGCCTGGTGCTGGGCGTTGCCATCGGGCCGCTGGGGTTGGGCGTGCTGAGGCTGGACATCAGCGACTCGTCGGTGTGGATGGAACACCTCACGGAAGTCGCGGTGGTGTTTTCGCTGTTCGTCAGCGGCCTCAAGTTGCGCCTGCCCCTCAACGACCGGACCTGGCGCGTGGCCTATGGGCTGGCCGGGCCGGTGATGATCCTGTGCATCGCCGGCCTGTGCCTGGCGCTGCACTATCTGTTGGGCCTGAGCTGGGGCGTGTCGATGCTGATCGGCGCGATGCTGGCGCCCACCGACCCGGTATTGGCGGCGTTGGTGCAGGTCAACGACGCCCGGGATGACGATCGGGTGCGGTTCGGCCTGTCGGGCGAAGCGGGACTGAACGACGGCACGGCGTTTCCCTTCGTGATCCTCGGCCTGTTGATGCTGCGTGAAGACGGCAGCGGTTTTCTCGGTGAATGGCTGCTGCGCAACGTCCTGTGGGCCGTGCCGGCCGGTCTGCTGGTCGGCTACTGGATGGGCCGTGGCATCGGCAAGTTGACCTTGTCGATGCGCATCAGGAATGCCGACAGCACCTTGTCGCCCAACGACTATCTGGCCCTGGCGCTAATTGCCCTGGCTTACGTCGTGGCCGAGTGGATCCAGGGCTACGGTTTTCTCTCGGTGTTCGCCGCCGGGCTGGGGCTGCGTCAGGCCGAGGTCAAATCCACCGATGAAACGGCACCGCCGGCGGAGCACCTGGTGCAACCGGTGGTGGGCCACGAAACCGTCGATCCCCAGCAAGCCGTCGCAGGCGATACCGAGTCGCTGGACGATGGTCAACTGGCCGCCGGGGTCATGATGAGCGACATGCTGGCGTTCGGCAGTCTGGTGGAACGGTCGATGGAGGTGTTCCTGGTGACGTTGCTGGGGGTTGTGCTGGCCAGCCATTGGGATTGGCGGGCCTTGGCGATCGGCGCCCTGTTGTTCGTCGTGATTCGCCCGTTGAGTGTGCTGGTGATTCCTTGGCGGCGATTGCTCGACGGACCGCAACGGCTGCTGATCGGCTGGTTTGGCATTCGCGGGATCGGCAGCCTGTTTTATCTGTTTTTCGCCTTGAACCATGATCTGCCGCCAGACGTGGCGCAACTGTGCATCAACCTCACCCTGTCGGTGGTGGCCTTGAGCATTCTGGTCCATGGGTTGAGCACCCAGCCTACGTTGGCGTGGTATGAGCGCCGTAAGCACTCGGGTTGAGCCACTGTGGAAGGAGATGAACGCTGTTGTGGCGAGGGAGCTTGCTCCCGCTCGGTTGCGCAGCGACCGCAAAGCTTGGGGCCGCTGCGCAGCCCAGCGGGAGCAAGCTCCCTCGCCACAATGATGCCCGACTTCAAAGGGTGTGTTTCAACCGCCTGGATCACTTACTTGGATATAAATCGAATACGCCCCCAGCAACACCCAGAACGTGGCGAAGATCCACGGTGTACGCAGCGAGAACAGCAATGACTTACGGTACCCCTTGTGGGTCGATTCGCGCTCGCTGAACAAGGGCGATTCGTCATAGGCCAGGCCCATCAGGGGCTCGGCGCGCAATAGTTCGCTCTGCTTGAAATGCCAATGATCGATGATCTCGTAGGCCGCCTTGATGCCCGGCCAGGCGTTGAGCGAACTCAGGAACCCCAGCAAGGCCAGGAATGGCGGCACGATCAGCGTGAACAACTTGCCCCACTCCGGGTTCAGGTTGGCCATGCACGAGGCGAAGGCGATCACCAGGAAGGACTGGGCGGCCAGGTAAGCATCGGTTCGGTTGGCCAGGATGCTGGTTTCGTATTGGATCTCCCGGCGGTAGAAATCCAGCCGCTCCTTGGGCGAGCCGAACAGTTTGGCGTTGTGTTCCGTCAGTTCTTCTTCCGGGGTTGGCCCGGTGAGTATTCTGGGCATTGCGCAGGCTGTGCCTCGGTGATGATTCGGACTCATTAGAAGAACCCGGCGCGCGGCAAGTTCAAGCCAATGGACCACAGGTGCGGCGAAATCCGAGGAAACGCTGCGCAACGGCAAAGGTCTCTAGTGGCGTAAGGGCAAGAGGACGGTTTGCGTGGATTATCTTGGATGGGTGCAATGGCCAGCGATGCTCGTGACGGTGCTGGCCGCCTGGCTGATCGGCTCACGCCAACCCCGACGTCGGGTGGCGGGCTTCAGTTGTTTTATCGCGAGCAATATTTTGTGGGTGATCTGGGGTTTGCATACCGATGCGTATGCGCTGATCGTGTTGCAGTTTTGCCTGTGTGCGATGAATTTGCGTGGGTTCAAGAAAAACACCGAATAGGCGAAGGCGGCTGCTCTGGTGGCGAGGGAGCTTGCTCCCGCTCGGGCGCGTAGCGCTCGCCTGCTTTTGGGGCCGCTTCGCAGCCCAGCGGGAGCAAGCTCCCTCGCCACTGGAGACGAATACCTTCCTGGCTATTTCATCGTCTGCCCAATGATCTGCATCAAATCGATCTGCTTGAACGGCTTGATCAACCGAGGCAGTTGCGCGGCGAAACCTTCCAGGCGTTCGGCATAACCGGTGGCCAGGATGATGGGCAGGGTCGGTTGGCGGTCGCGCAACAATTTCGCCAACTGCGCGCCGTCCATCTGCGGCATGGCCATGTCGGTGATCACCAGGTCGATGTCCAGGTTGCGCTCATACAGTTCCAGCGCCTGGGCCCCCGACGGCGCGCAAAGGACTCGGTGCCCCAGGTCTTCGATCAACAGGCGCGTGCTGGTCAGCACCAGGCTGTCATCGTCGACTACCAGCACCTTCAATTCATGGACCGGCGGTGCCGCGTCCTCGATCGCCGCTTTACCAGGGGCCGAATCGCCGGCCACTGGCAACCACAGTTCGGCGGTGGTCCCGACACCTTTCTGGCTCTTGAGCGTCAGGCGGCCACCCAACTGTTCCGCCAAGCCATGCACCATCGACAACCCGAGGCCGGTGCCCTTGCCGACGCCCTTGGTGGTGAAGAACGGATCCACGGCCGAAGCCAGCGTGGCTTCGTCCATGCCCTCGCCCTCATCGGTTATCGTCAGGCGAATGTAGCGCCCGGGGGCCATCGGCTTGTCCGGCGCGGCATCAGCCCCTTGCCGCTCATCGGCGGCGATGATGATCTGGCCGCCATGGGGCATGGCGTCCCGGGCATTGGTCGCCAGGTTGAGAATCGCCAGTTCCAATTGGTTGACATCCGCCAGCACCGGCGACAGCGCCTCGTCGAAACGGGTCTGGATGTGGATCGACGGGCCCAGGGAGCTTTGCAGCAATCCGCTGATGCCCTGCACCAGGGCCGACAGTTCGACCGATTCGTAGGTCAGTTTCTGCCGACGGGCAAACGCCAGCATGCGTTGGGTCAGCGAAACCCCGCGCAGCGCGCCCTGGGTCGCGTTTTCCAGCAATTGGGTGAGTTTCGGCTCGCTGGGCATGCGCTTGCGGACGATTTCCAGATTGCCAAGGATCACCGTCAACAGGTTATTGAAATCATGGGCAATGCCTCCGGTGAGCTGGCCGATGGCTTGCAGTTTCTGGGATTGAAACAACGCCTCGCGGGCCTGTTCAAGGGCCTGCTGGGCCTGGGTGGCATCGGTGATGTCGCGGGTGATCTTGGCAAAGCCCAGCAACGTGCCGGTGTCGCTGCGAATCGCATCGATGACCACGTGGGCCATGAAGCGCGTGCCATCCTTGCGCATCCGCCAGCCTTTTTTCTCGAAGCGTCCTTCGCTGGCAGCGATGCTCAACGCCCGCTGTGGCTCGCCGGCGTCGCGATCCTCGGGGGTGTAGAACATCGAGAAGTGCCGGCCGATGGCTTCCACCGGCAGATAGCCCTTGATCCGCTGTGCCCCCTGGTTCCAGTTGGTGACCTGGCCTTCCGGGTCGAGCATGTAGATGGCGTAATCGGTGACGCTTTGCACCAGCAGGCGAAACTGCTGCTCGCTTTGCTTGAGGGTTTCCTCGGCCATCTTGCGGTCGGTCAGGTCGCGAGTGATCTTGGCGAAGCCGAGCAAGGCGCCGCTCTGGCTGTCGATGATCGGATCGATCACCACATGGGACCAGAACAGCGTGCCGTCCTTGCGCACCCGCCAACCCTCGCCTTCGAAACGTCCCTCGCGCACGGCCGTGTCCAGCGCCCGTTGCGGCAGGCCGGCGGCGCGGTCCTGGTCGGTGTAGAACCGGGAGAAATGCTGGCCAAGGATCTCGGCTTCCTCATAGCCCTTGAAACGCCTGGCACCGGAGTTCCAGCTGGTGATGATGCCCGAAGGGTCGGTCATGTAGATGGCATAGTCGACCACCGCGTCGATGAGCAAGCGAAAGCGCTGTTCCTCGTTGATAAGCGGGGGCTTTGGGTCATTCTCGAGCATCTGGCCGGGGCATCCGTGTGGATTTTTTGCGGATTATGGAGCAAGTCTGGCGTTAGGAAAAATTATTGAGCCTAGGAGGTGAAGGGGCCGCTACGCAGCCCGGCGGGAGCAAGCTCCCTCGCCACGGGATCCAGACCGTCTTAAGTGAACAGCGTTGCCTGTGGGAGCGGGCTTGCTCGCGAAAGCGGTGGGTCAGTCTACATTGACGCCAAATGCACCGACGCCTTCGCGAGCAAGCCCGCTCCCACAGGGGAATTTGTGTGTTTCCGGGGTGACCGACCACCAGCGCGGCAACAGTTGCTGCACCCTGGCCTCGCCAAACCGATCGTCGATCAGCATCACTACCCCGCGATCCTGCTGGGTACGGATGACCCGGCCGGCCGCCTGTACGACTTTTTGCAATCCCGGATACAGGTAGGTGTAATCGTAGCCGTCGCCAAAAATCGCCGCCATGCGCTGTTTCATCTGCTCATTGACCGGGTTGAACTGCGCCAGCCCCAAGGTGGCAATGAAGGCGCCGATCAGGCGTGAGCCCGGCAAGTCGATGCCCTCCCCGAACGCCCCGCCCAGCACCGCAAAACCAATGCCCTGGCTGTGCTCCATGAAACGCTCGAGAAACGCCTGCCGAGGGGCTTCGCCCATGCCCCGCGATTGCGTCCAGAGGTCAATCCGTGGGTATCGCTCGGCAAACAGCCCGGCCACTTGCTGCAAGTAATCGAAGCTGCTGAAAAAAGCCAGGTAGTTACCCGGGCGCTCGCTGAACTGGCGGGCCATCAACGTGACGATCGGCTCCAGGGACGCCTGGCGATGGGCAAAACGGGTGGAAATACGGCTGACAACCTGTACGTCCAACTGCTCGGCCTTGAACGGCGACTCCACGTCGATCCACACCGTGTCGCCCGGCGTCCCCAGCAAATCCGCGTAGTAATGCCGAGGGCTCAGGGTCGCCGAGAACAGCACGGTGCTACGGGCCGCCGTCAGTCTGGGCCGCAGGAACGCCGCCGGCACCACATTGCGCAGGCACAGCGTCGAAAGGCTGCGCTGGCGGCCGAGCTCACGCTTGTGGATGTCGAACAGGAAGTGCTCGTCGAAGGTTTCCGCCACCCGGCCGAACTGCAAGGCGTCGAAGTAAAACGCCTGCAGTGCGCTGTCCAGGCCCTGGGGATGATCGTTGAGGTAATCGCCAATGGCGGTGGTGCAGGTGGCCAGGGCCTGGAGCAGTTTTTCCGGAAGTTTTTCATAGGCCTGGTAGGCCGCCACCTGGGGCGCATGCAAAGCGTTCCACTGGCGATTGACCCGTTCCAGGGATTTCTTCAGCGCTTCGGGGGCAGTCTTGCGCACACCGCTCAGCGTGGCCTGGTCGAGGGTCGCGCTGTACATCTGCCGTCCGCGCTCCACCAGGTTATGGGCCTCGTCCACCAGTGTCGCGACGGTCCAGTTATTGGCCTGGGCCAGGCCAAAGAGCAAGGCACTGAAGTCGAAGTAATAGTTGTAGTCGGCGACCACCACGTCGGTCCAACGGGCCATTTCCTGGCTGAGGTAATACGGGCATACCTCGTGGGCCAGGGCAATTTCGCGCAACGCCGCCTGATCGAGCATGGCGACCCGACTCGCCGCTGCCCGGGCGCCCGGCAGGCGGTCATAAAACCCACGGGCCAGCGGGCAGGATTCGCCATGGCAGGCTTTGTCCGGGTGTTCGCAGGCTTTGTCCCGGGCGATCATTTCCAGCACCCGCAACGGCATCGACGGCGCGCTGTCGGTGATCACGCGCGCCGCGTCCAGGGCCAGCTTGCGTCCCGGGGTTTTCGCCGTGAGGAAGTAGACCTTGTCCAATTGCTGCGGCGCCAGGGCCTTGAGCATCGGGAACAAGGTGCCAACGGTCTTGCCGATGCCGGTGGGCGCCTGGGCCATCAGGCAGCGGCCGGTGCTGACCGCCTTGAATACCGATTCGGCCAAGTGCCGTTGCCCCGGCCTGAAACCCGCATGGGGAAATACCAGCGCCTGGGCGCCGAGGTTACGCGCCTGTCGATGGGCCATTTCCTGCTCGGCCCAGGCCAGGAACGCCGCGCATTGTTCCTCGAAAAAGGCTTGCAACTGCGGTGCCTCGAAGCGTTGCGCGAAGCGGGTTTCCTTTTCGCTGACGATGTCGAAATACACCAGGGCCACGTCGATGCGCGGCAACTGCAGCTTCTGGCACATCAGCCAGCCATAGATTTTTGCCTGGGCCCAATGCAACTGGCGGTGGTTGGCCGGCTGTTTGCTCAGGTCGCCCCGGTAGGTCTTCACTTCTTCAAGGCACTGGTGGGCCGGGTCATAGCCGTCGGCCCGGCCTTTGACTTTCAGTGTCTGGTAATGACCTTCGAGGGCCACTTCAGCCTGATACCCCTCGCTGCGCCGCGAAGCGACGGTGCGGTGGCCGGCAATGCCTTCCAGGGCCGTGGGCGACGGCGTGAAGCGCAGGTCCAGGTCGCCCACCTTGGCGGTGAACTCACACAGCGCCCGCACGGCGATGCTGTAGCTCTGCGCCGGAGTCATGGGGCCCCATCGCGAGCAGGCTCGCTCCCACAGGGGATCGGTGGTGCATCCCCCTGCTCATTCCCACAAGGTTCACCCCCTGTGGGGGCGAGCTCGCTCGCGATGGCGGACTCCGCCCATTGCACATAACAGACAGCGACGGGCATCTGGTGCTCATGACAGAACTCCAGCCAGCGCAGTTGGTTGTCTTGCAGGCGATCGCCGGGGCCTTTGACTTCGATCATGCGGTAGGTCTTGAGCTGCGGCCAGAACTGAATCAGGTCCGGCATACCGGCGCGGTTGGCCTTGATGTCCAGCAGCAGGCGCTGGAACCAGTGCTTGAGATGTTCGGCCGGCAGGCAATCGAGGGCCTGTTCCAGCAACGGTTCGGACAACGCGCCCCAGAACACGAACGGCGATTGCACGCCCCACTTTTCGGCGTAACGGCGGCCGATGGTCTGTCGATAGCGACCGTCGTCCAACTCCGCCAGGCAGACCGCGAACAACTCGGCGCGACGGGCATGGAAGTCCTCGTTGAGCAGATCGACCGGCCCGCGCTGGAACGGATGGAAAAACGCGCCCGGCAACGGCGCGAAGATCGCCGGCCAGCACAACAGGCCGAACAGCGAATTGATCAGGCTGTTCTCGACGTAATGCACCGGCGCGGTTTCGTCATGCAGATGGGCCTGGACGTGGTATTCCACCGACAAGCCTGGGTCGACGCGAGGCAGATGCAGGTCCAGGCGTTCCACTTCCCGGGCGATTGTCCGTGGCACTGGCGGGCCGCCCAGCTTGCGCCGCAGGCGAGGCACGATCCGCAGCAAGGCCTGGGTTTCGGCGGCGCTTTGCGGTGCCTGCGCCGCCGCCTCACCCAGTTCAAGGGCCAAGGCATATTCGCCCATGCGCTCCAGCACCCGGACCATCCGCAGCCGCGCGCCTGGGTAAGTGCAATCGCGATAGATGCACAAGGCCAAGGCAAAATCGCCGATGCGCTCGCCGTGCTGGCCGATCTGGAACAACAACTTGCCCCGGCGCCGTTCCAGCCACGGATTATCCAGGGACAGTTCGTTGATCTGGGCGACGATCTCTTCCATGGGCTCGCCGGCTTCGAAGCGCAGTTGGCAGTCGTGCAGGAACAGGCAGGCATCGACGTCTTCGCGGCTGCGCAAGCCCCGTGACTCGGTGCTGAATTCGACGGTTTCGTAGGTGAAGATGCCCAGGTCCGCCAGGACGAATTCCGACCAGTCCTGGTAAAGATTGCCAAAGAACATCAAGCGCAGCCTGTCGCACAGGTCCATGATCGTCAGGCTGTACAGCCGATCATCGAGCTGCGGACACCAGGCACGGAACGGCTGAGGTGGGCTGGAGTGATCCTCCAGGGCCTGGAGCCATTCGGTCTTTTTGGCCTTGGGGTGTTCGATCAGGTGGCCCAGGCATTGGAGGATTTCCGCCTTGAGCAACACCTCGAACAGTTCGACGAGCCCGACCGGGGCCTGTTCCTCGACCCAACCAAGCGCCAGCAATGGCTCGACGGCGACGCCAATGTCGCCGACTTCCGGGTAGTTGAGCTTGTTATGACGGAACCGCAGCCCTTTGCGCATCACCATCCGCACCAGCAAGCCTTGGGAGGCACGGGGTAACGCCGCGAAATCGTCGATGAAGCGCTGCTCTGCGCTGCTGAGCACATCGGCATAACGCTGGGTCAACCACGCCAGCACTTGCTGGAAGTTGTTCAGGTAGTAAAACGGATCGTCGAGAGAACGGGCTGCCACGGAAAGAAACGCCAAGGATGTCGAGGTACTGGTTATGCATACAGATAGCAGCTGTAAACCAGCCAGGCAACCGCAAAAGATGAACGGTCTCCTATATTTAAGGTGAAATCCTTCAGCTAGCGATGAACTTTCCTACGGTAAGCGAGACCAATGGCGGTTGACTAAGATGATGGCGCGGTCGAATCAGCTGCTCCGTGTCCTTTGGATTTGAGAGGTTATGGTTATGAACATGAAGTTTGTGGGCCTGCCCCTGGTTGCCGTGGCATTTATGGCGCTGGCTGGCTGCGCGTCGCCCACGGTGGTGACCTTGCAGAACGGCACCCAATATTTGACCAAGGACACTCCCAACACCCGCACCGTCGATGGTTTCTATGAGTTCGAGGATATTTCCGGCAGACAAGTCCGGGTCCGCGCCGATGATGTGGCCACCATTCGCAAGGAAGACTGATTCCAGTGATTCGCCTGGTAGGCCGCCATCGCGAGCAGGCTCGCTCCCACAGGTCTGGTGGTGACCACAAATGCTGCATACACCCATAATCCACTGTGGGAGCGAGCCTGCTCGCGAAGGGGCCTGTACATCCAACATCACCGTCAACTGACACACCGCTTTCGCGAGCAAGCCCGCTCCCACAAGACGAGCCGCTGGTGAACACAAATCCTGCATACGCCCCGCCCCCCTGCTCGCGAAGGGGCCTGTACATCCAACATCAATGCAAGCTGACCCACCGCTTTCGCGAGCAAGCCCGCTCCCACAAGACGAGCCGCTGGTGAACACAAATCCTGCATACCCCCGCCCCCCTGTGGGAGCGAGCCTGCTCGCGATAGCGGTATCAAGCGAACACGATCCCGTCGCCACCAACCTGACCGAGACCAACCCCCACCAGGGTCACGGAACTGTCACCGACCTTGAGCAGCGTGTCATTGCCCACCTGTGACAGGTACTCGCTGTCGTCATGACCTGTCCCGGCGCCCGGTACACCGAGGAACACCAGTTTGTCCCCTGCCTCATACCCCGTGATCCGGTCCTGGCCGAACGAGCCGTTGAACAGGAAGGTGTCACCGCCACCGCCCGCTTGCATCAGGTCATTGCCCGCACCGCCGACGAAGGTGTCGTGACCCGCGCCACCTACCAGCACGTCGTTGCCGTCCAGGCCAAACAGCCAGTCCCCCTTCGCACCCGCCACCAGGGTGTCGTTGGCCGCGCTGCCCTTGACCGATGACGCATACGCCGTCAGGTTGGCGCCGGCCACCAAGCCGTTGGCGGTGACGCCGTGGCTCACCTCATCCTTGAGCAGCCCCCAGAACAATCCGGACTCTTTACTGACCAAGGTGCCGATGTCGCGGGTGACGCTGATCCCGCCATGGGCATCGCGCATGTACAGCGTCCCGGCGCCGTCATGGGCGAAACTGAAATCCTTCACCGACTGCTGCAACTGCAGACTGTTGCTGCCCTGCCCGCCCTCGATCACGTTGTTGCCACCGCCATCGCGAAAGGTGTCGTTGCCGGCGCGACCTTCCAGGTAGTCGTTGCCCTGGCCGCCCTGGATCAGGTCGTTGTTATCGCTGCCGATGATGAACGTGCTGCCGGTGTGGATTTCAGCGTTGCGGTTGAGGTCCTGCACCCAGGTGTTGGCGCGCGCAGGGTCCGACAGGTTGGCGACAATGAGGGTGGAGTCTTTTTCGGTGAGGTCGTAGAACGCCGAGTTCATGATCCGGCCCAGGCCATCGCTGTAGCCGCTGGGCAGGTGGGAAACCCAGGTGGGGATGTTGAGGATGGAAAACGGCAACACGTTCCAGGCCGCCGAAGCGTAGTGGTCATTGAAACTGACGATGTTGTTGGTGGCGGATTCCTGTTGCCCATCGTGCACACCCACCGAGGCGAGGTTGAACGTCGAGCCGTCCAGGGCGCGGAACACCGGATCGTTCTCGTAGCCGATGTTCAAGACCTTGTCGGTACTGCTCTGGGTCGGCGAGGCGTAGGCGATGTAATTGGCATCGGCATAGAAGCCTGACCATTGGTGGGAGCTCAAGTCCGCCAGGCTGTTGACCGCCAGCCCACCCAGGCTGTGGCCGCTGACCAGCACGTCCGCGCCCGTGAGCCCATGGGCCTGGGCAAACTTCGCGACGTCCTCCAGCAGGCTGCCAAAGGCTTCGCCGGCGTAGTTTTTCGCATAATCCTTGGGGCCCAGCGCGGCCATCAGGTCGTTGATCACGTCGCCAATGGAATCGCCAATCAGGTTTTCCCGTGGGCCACTGGTGCCGCGAAACGACACGCCGATTTCCTGCAACTGCCCCGTTGCGTCGTACTTGCCAAGGATCTCGACCTGCGCGGTGGTGTAGCCGGCCTTTTCGCCAAAGAACGTCCCGCGAGCATCCACCTTGCCGGCGTAGCCCAGTTGCTCGGCGCTGATGGGTGTCCAACCGGCTTTCTGAACGGCTTCCAGGGCGAGTTTTTCCGAATCGGGATTCCACGGCACGCCGGGAATCACCCCTTGGGAATCAGCGCCCCCCAATAGCGCGGTGACCAGGGTCGCCGGCAGGCCTGCACCGAAGCCGTTGTGCTGGTACCCGGCGGCAAAGCCGTGGTCGAGGTTGTGGTAGGAATACAGCATGATCGCCATTGCGTCGCTGACCAGTGCCTTGGATTCGGTAGTGCCGAAGTTCTTGTAGTCGTAGATACCCATGGTGGTTGCTCTCTTTTTGTTGTTGGAATGCTAAAACCATCTGATGGAGGATCATTGTGGCGAGGGAGCTTGCTCCCGCTGGGCTGCGCAGCAGCCCCAACACGGTTGTCGCGGTGTGCCAGGTTGATCCGGTCAGCCTGTTTGGGGGTGCTTCGCACCCCAGCGGGAGCAAGCTCCCTCGCCACAGAGGGACCTGTTCAGCCCCTCCTTCTGCAGAAGTGCCTGTTCAACGCCTTCTCTTGGTCAGAACTGCCAATCCAGGGTCAAGCCCACGCCGTGGGTTTTATCCCGGGCGCCGAGCAGGCCGTTGTAGTCCAGGTTGACCCGCACATCCTTGGCGACGGCGAGCCCGGCACGGGCGCCGATCACGGCGGCGTTGCGGTCCATCGACACGCTCTGCACCGCGAAGGTGTTGCTGCTGCCGGCGAAGGCCAAATCCTGTTCGGACGAGGTGCTGCTCAGGTTGTGCTGCCAGCCGAGGGAGCCGGCCAGCTGCAGTTGCTGTTGATCCGACAGCGCCAGGGTGTGGCTGACCCGTATGCCCAGAGTCGAAAGCACTGCATCGCGCCGGTCGTCACCACCGTGCAGGGCCGCGTTGTCGCCTTTCTCATGGAAGCTGTCGCTGTCCAGGTGCACATAGGCCAGGTTGGCGAACGGTTCCAGGGCCACCGGTTGCACATCGAGGCGGTACGCCGCTTCAGTGAAGAGTTGGGTGGTCCGCGCATCACGCTTGGCTTTCTCCCGGCCACTGACGTCGCCCCATTGCAGGTCGCGCTTGACGTCGATGCGGTGCCAGCTGTGGGCGCCGCCGACGGTCAGGCGCAGCGCGTCGATCTCATGCCCCAGATAGACACCCAGGTGATAGCTGTCAGCCTTGGCCGAGGAATGGGTACCGTCGCCCATGCCCAGCGAAGTGTCGCTGTAGCCGGTGACGAAACCCAGTCGCGTCTGCTCACTGATCAGGCCATCGACACCGACCAGCAAGCCGCCGATGGAGCTGGTCGTGCCGGCGCTATCATGCCCGCCCTCGTTCTTGCCCCAAGCGCCCAGCACCTTGAACCAGGCATTGCTGCTGGCATCGGTCGGTGTACCGGCCTCGTAGAGCGCGTCCTGGCGCAGACGATCGCCCACGGCGTCACGCAAATGGCGACTGTCGTTGATCAATTGCGTGCCGATGGCCGGGTGGATTTCGCCGGACAACTGCTGGAACGCCTGTTGTGCCACGGCGGCGCTGGGTGCCAGCAACAACGCCTCGTACAGCCCGTTGCCCGCGCCCAATTGCTCGGCGGCAGTGGCCACGGAGCGCTGATTGGGCGTCAGGCCAAGGCTGGCAAATGACGCGTCGTTACGCTGGACGGCCAATTGAATGCCGCTGGCACTGTACGTCAGGTCGCCCCCCAGGAAGGCGTAGTTGGGCAACACTTCGGCAAAACGCCCATCAATGCCACCGGCAGCCTGCAGGATGTTGAACTGTCTACCCAGCAGACTTTTCACTTCGCCGGCCGTGAGCAGCGTCGGGCTGTTTTCCAGGGACAGCGACACCGTCGCCCCGTCAATGGACGCCTTGCCGCCAGCCACAATCAGGTCGCTGGAACTGGGCGAGACTTCCACCGCGTAGTTCGAACCGGGTTGGAACGTCACGTCGCCGGCCACCTGCAAGGTGCCGATGGAGTTGCCCGGCGCCACGCTGCCGCCGCGGTTGGCGGTCAGGCTGGCGATCCGGCCGTTGCCGCCCAGGACGCCGCCGTCGTTGACCGTCACGGCCGATGCCAGCGAACCATTGATCGCCAATCGTCCTTGATTGACCAGGGTCGGCCCGCTGTAGGTGTTTTCACCGGTGAGCACCAGGGTGCCGATGCCTGCCTTGGTCAGCCCGCCGTGGCCGGCGATGTCGTTGCGCCAAACGTCCAGGCCGCATTGGATGCCGCTGCACACCCGCTCCGTGGGTTTTCCGGCATCGATGATCGCGCCGATGCCCGGCAGGTCCGCCACGAACTGACCTGAACCGTAGGCGTCATCGATGCGAAACTCCTCGGGAATGTCCTGTTCGGTCACCAGCATCGATGGGCCGTCGATGGCCTTGCCCAGGTTGATCATGCCCCAGCCATACAACGAATCGACGCCCGGCGCGCCCATGTCGGTGGCGGTGGTGCGCAGCACGCTGGCGACCTGGGCACCGGTCATGTAGGGGAAACGCTCCATCAACACCGCCACGCTGCCGGCGACATGGGGCGCGGCCATGGAGGTGCCGCTCTTGTTGGCGTAGCCCACGGTCAGGTCGTCGGCACCGGTGCCGCCGATCACCGCACTGTAGACCCGGGTGCCCGGTGCCGACACGCAGAAACTAGCGGTATAGCCGCAGCGCGACGAGAAGGTACTGATGGTGTACGGATCGGGGCTGGCGGTGTCCGGGTTGACTTGCAGCGCCGCCACGGTGAGCCAGTTTGGCGCGATGTCCGGGACGAAATACGCCAGGCCTGCGATGGCATCGGGGTTATTGAGGTTGTAGTCGTTGCCGGCGGCGAAAATCGTCACGATCCCGCTGCGAGCCGCGGCGATGGCCCCTTCGTAGGCACCGCCGGGCTTGGTGCCTAGCAACGGCTGGATCTGATCGAATTGCAGTTGCGCATCCTGCACGGTGAAGTGCGGGAACGCCGGATCGCGGCCGCCCTGGTCGAAGCGGTCGGTGATACCAATACCCCAGCTGTTGTTGATGATCCGTGCGCCGCTGGCGATCAACGCGTCCCAGCCCGCCTTGTACACCGCGCCATCGTTGCCCCGGATGATGCCATCCTCGGGGCCCGGGTCGCCGTTGTCGGCGCTGATGATCTGCGCATCGAACGCCACGCCGTGCATCGGGCTGCCATCGCGACTGCCGGCCGCGATCCCACCGACGTGGGTGCCATGGGAGCCCAGCTTGCCGTCCGAGCCGACGGTCGGCGAGCCGTCGTAGCGAAACGGATCGCCGGCTTTCACCGGGATGTAGGGGTCGGTGTATTCGCGGATGCCGCTGGTGACCAAGGTCACGACCTTGTCAGTGCCGGAGAACTCGGGGTGCGCCGCATAGACCGGCTGGTCGAAGATCCCCAGCTTGACGCCCTTGCCGGTGTACCCGGCGGCGTAGGCCTGCTGCGCGTTGATCGCACCCAAGCCCCATTCGGCGTTGAATTCGCTGCTGCGCCAACTGTCCGGCTCACCCGCCCTGCCGCCCTCGACATAAGGCGCCGCCTGGGCCGTGCCCAAGGTCGCCAGTGCGCAGAGCATGGCGCGGTTGAGGGTCTTGAGCAGAAACACGCGACCTGTCGGTCTGGGTTGTTTTTTGTTTTCGATTTTCATCACGAACCATCCTTAGTTGTTGCAAAAACCCTGTGGTGTTCCTGGCTTTGTGGCTTGCCATGGCTTCTGTGGCTTACCCAGCCTGTGTGGCTTAACCAGCTTCTGTGGCTTGCCCAGCTTCTGTGGCGAGGGAGCTTGCTCCCGCTGGGCTGCGCAGCAGCCCCAAAATGCCTGCGAGCGCTTCGCACTCGAGCGGGAGCAAGCTCCCTCGCCACAAAGGCATACTCGCTGTCATCGAGCGTCCACGCGGGACACAAACGCCTCGTCCACCTTCGCCAAATCCTGCGCACCGAGGGTGCCGGCGTAGTAATGCAGCTTGGTCCAGGCCATGAGGTAGTCGTAGCGGGCCTGGGCCAGGTCGCGGCGGGTGGTGTAGAGCTGCTGCTCGGCGTTGAGCGCGTCGAGGTTGACCCGCTCGCCGCCAAGAATGCTTAGCCGGGTCGAGACCACCAGCGCTTCGGCGGAGCTCAGGGCTTTCTGGTAGGCCCGCAGTTTGTTCACCCCCGACACGCAGGCGCTGAACTGCCGGCGCAGCTCGATCAGCGTCTCGCGGGTCTTGGCCTCCAGCTCATATTCGGCTTGTTCCATGTTGCGGCTGGCCTGGCGGGTCGACGCCGAGACCCCGCCGCCGGCATACAGCGGCACGCTGACTTCCAGGCCGATGGTGTTAGTGTCGTAGCGCTGGTTGTAGGTGTTGCCGCTTTCCGATTCGTTCTGGCGCATCGTCGCGTAGGCATTGACCTTGGGCAGGTGCCCGGCACGGTTGCGTTCCACCTCGAAGCGCGCCACGTCCACCGCCTGGCGCTGGGACGCCAGGCTGGGGTTATTGCTCACCGCCAGCTCATGCCAGGTGTCGAAACTGGCCGGTTGCAAGGCAAAGACCTGGAAGGTGTCGTGCAAGGGCGCCAGGTCGCCGATGTCCAGGGCCGGGACGCCAATCAACGAGCCGAGCTCACGCAAGGCGGCATCCTGCTCGTCCCGGGCCTCGATTTCCTCGGCGATTGCCAGTTCATAGCGCGCCTGCGCCTCAAGGATGTCGGTGCGGGTGCCTTCGCCCTGGCGAAACAGCTGTTCGTTCTGCTGGAACTGTTGCTCGAACGCCTTTTTCTTGGCCTGGGCGATGTCGATCTGGTCCTGGGCGAACAAGGCCTGGGTGTACTGGCTCAGTACCCGCACCAACAGCGCCTGGCTCTTTTCCCGAAAGCTTTCGTCGGCGAACAGCGCCTGGGCCACGCCCTTTCGGTAAGCCGCGTACGCCTCATAGTCCAGCAAGGGTTGCTGCAGCGTCAGGCTGGAGCCGTAGCTGCTGTAGTTGCGATCGTCGTGTTGACTGGCACCACGGTCATTGAGGTACGTGACCTTGGATTGGTTGCGACCCTTGTTGTAGCTGTAACCCAAATGCGGCAACAGCCCGGCACGGCCAATAGCGCGGTTCTCCAGGCCCGCATCGCGCTCCTTGATCGCGCCCAGGTAGACCGGGTCATTGCGCAAGGCCTGCTCGTAGAACTCGAACGGCCCCATGGCCCAGGCGTTGTTGCCCACGGAAAAGGCCAGCAAGGCCATCCAATAAAAACGCTTCATACCGCCGGACATCCTTATTCTTCGGTCAACGCAGAGCCGGCTCGGTCGAGCAGCGGTTTGAACAGGTAGTTGAGCAACGAGCGCTCGCCAGTGCGCACGAACATCTCAGCCGGCATGCCGGGCTTGATCACCAGGCCGTTGAGCTTGTCCATGGCCACGTCGCTGACGCTGCTGCGCAGCACGTAATATGGCGCGCCGGTTTTTTCATCGAGCATCTGGTCCGCGGAAATCAGGCTGACTTCCCCCGGCACTCGCGGCGTGCGGTTCTGGTTGAAGGCGGTAAACAGGATGTCCACCGGTAAATGCGGGCCGACCTTGTCAATCAGGTGCACCGGCAGGTGCCCTTCCACCTCCAGCCGCGTGCCCTGGGGCACGATTTCCAGCAAGGTGTCGCCCTGGCGCACCACAGCGCCTTCGGTGTGCACCCCCAGGTTCACGGCGATGCCATCGGCGGTGGCGAGGATTTCGCTGTGTTGCAACTCGAACCCGGCGGATTTCAGCTGCTGTTGCAGGGTTTCGCTCTTGAGTTGGGCGTCGGCCAACTGGCTGCGCACTTCTTTCTGGTATTCCTCGTTGTGCTGCTGCAGCTTCAGCCGCGACTCGACGATCCCCTGCTCCACCCGCCCGCTTTCGCCGCTGTTCTGTGCCAGTTCCTGCTGCACTTGCGACAACTGGCGCTGATAGTCCAGCAGGCGGTTGCGCGGAATGTAGCCGTTGTCGGCCAAGGGTTGCAGGTTGCCCAGTTGCAGGCGCAGGGATTCGGCTTGGGCCGTCAAGTCGCTGCGGGCCCGGCGCATGCCCGCCAGTTGCGCCGTGGCGCCCTCGATGCTGGCGCGCAACGCCGCCTGTTCCCGGGCGAACGCTTCACGGCGACTGCTGAACAGTTGCCGCTGGCCTTCGAGCACCAGGGCCAGGCGTGGATCGGGATCGTGGCTCAGTTCGGTCGGGAAACTCACCTGCAACAGGTTGTCCCGCTCGCTTTGCCAGCGCGCCAGGCTGGCCCAGGTCATCCGGTACTGCGCCTGCAGCGATTGCACATCGGCGGCGGCCTGGGTCTGGTCCAGGCGGAACAGCGGCTGGCCCTGCTGCACTGCTTCGCCTTCGCGCACCAGGATCCGGTTGACCACTCCGCTGCTCATCGATTGCACGGCCTTGCGCTTGCCTGAAACCACCACGGTGCCTTGTACGGGAATCCCTTGGTCCAACGGCGCCAGGCTGGCCCAGGTGAAAAAACTGCCCGCACCCACGAGCGCCAGTGCCCAGCCCATGCGGGTGAAGAAACGGGCGTCGCGCTCCGGGCGCCCAAGGTTCTGAGAATGCTCGAGGTTCATGTCGCGGTCCTGGTTCATACGCCACCCGGCTTGCTGGTGGATGGGTACTGGCGACTCATGCTCAGCCCATTCGGGGCACTCTGGGTGCTGTTGGGCGGTGATTGGCGCGGTGAATCCGCCTGGCCGGACAACGCCCGCAGCACTTGCTGGCTCGGACCGAAGGCTTGTAGCCGGCCGTCATCGAGCACCAGTAGCTTGTCGGCCTGGGCCAGTGCCGAGGAGCGATGGGTGACCAGCACGACGCTGGTGCCTTGGGCCTTCATCTGCGCAATGGCATTGGCGAGCGCCGCTTCACCCACCGTGTCGAGGTTGGAGTTGGGCTCGTCGAGCACCACCAGGCTCGGCCGGTCGTACATCGCCCGCGCCAGGGCGACCCGTTGCTTCTGCCCGCCGGACAAACCACCGCCGTCCTCCCCCAGCACCGTGTCGTAGCCCTGGGGCAGGCGCAGGATCAGTTCATGGACCCCGGCCTGTTGCGCGGCAGCGACGACTTTCTGCGGATCGGCTTGGCGAAACCGGGCGATGTTCTCGGCGATGCTGCCGCTGAACAGCTCGATGTCCTGGGGCAGATAGCCGATGTGCGGGCCGAGTTGCTCGCGATTCCAGCGATGGATGTCAGCCCCGTCGAGGCGCACCGTCCCGGCGAGGGTTGGCCACACGCCGACCAAGACCCGGGCCAGGGTCGACTTGCCGGAACCGGACGCCCCCAGCACGCCGAGCACCTCCCCGGCGGCCAGGCTGAAACTGACCTGCTGCAACGTCGCGTTGCGTTGCCCCGGCGGCCCTGCGCTCACTTGCTCGAAGCTCACCTGGCCCTTGGGCGCTGGCAGCGTCATGCCGTCATCCTGGGGCGCAAACGCCTGCAACAGCGCATCGAGACGGCGATAAGCCAGCTTGGCGCCGCTCCACTGCTTCCACACGGCAATCAACTGGTCGATGGGGCCCAGCACCCGTCCCATCAGGATCGAGCCGGCAATCATCATCCCGGCGGTCATGTCACCCTTGATCACCAGCAGCGCGCCCAGGCCCAGCACCAAGGATTGCAGGCACAGGCGCAGGGTCTTGCTCAGCGAACTGATCACCGCGCCGGTGTCGCTGGCCTGGTTTTGCAGGCCGAGAAAGCGTGAATGCACGGCGAACCAGCGGCTGCGCAGCGCTCCGAGCATGCCCATGGCCTGGATCGTCTCGGCGTTATGCAAGTGGCTGGTGGCCAATTGGCTGGACTGTTGCGAGTAGACGCTGGCCTGCCCCAAGGCTTTTTTGGTCATGGCCTCGTTCAGGCACGCCAAGCCGATCAACAGCAGCGTACCGACGGAAGCGAACACGCCGAGCCACACGTTGAACAGATAGATGACCAGCAAGTAAATGGGAAACCACGGCGCGTCGAAGAAGGCAAACAACGCCGGCCCGGTAAGAAATTGACGAATATGCGTAAGGTCGCCCAAGGATTGCCCGGCGTTACCTTCACCCTGGCGCAGATTGCGCTCGAACGCGGCCCGGTACACCTGGAGGTTGAAGCGCCGTTCCAACTGGCTGCCGATGCGGATGACCACGAAGCTACGGACCATTTCCAGCAGCCCGATGAACACGAAGAAACCCACCACCATCAGCGACAGCATCACCAGGGTGGTTTCGTTCTGGGATGACAGCCCGCGGTCATACACTTGCAGCATATAAATCGAAGGCGCGAGCATCAGGACGTTAATCAGCGCGGTAAAACAACCGACACTGATCAGAATGTTTTTATAGTCGCCCAGCGCTTTAAACAGCGGCACTGCGGCAGCGCTCCTTGCCCTATTCATGATCTTCCTTGCTGTTGGCTTTGCCGGTGAACCGGCCGTTAGTTCAACTTACCAATCTTTAAATGTTCGTTCAGTGCACACCGACATCCACACCCGTACAAATTCGTTAATCCGCTTTCTGAGACTTATTTCGTTCAAGCCTAAGTATCAAACCGGACTTCAAGGTCATCTGGTAATGATGTTCCCGGCGCAGCCCCAAGTGAGTCCTGGAGTCTTGCCTGCCAATCAGGGATAGACCGTCGGGTTCGGTGAACCAACGAACCGGTTCATCTCCCAGCCAGTGCCCAAGGCACTCGGTTTGGCCACCGAGGGTCTGGTCCGCCTTGAGTTCGACCAGACAGGTGTTGGACGGTTTGTCCTGCATTGCCTGGCTTTGCGTGGTGTCCTGCGGGCTCGACAAAACGGCCTGCCACTGACCGGCCAACTGCGAGGGTTCTGCTAACAACAGGCTGCGCGCCATGGCGACTTCTCCACAAAACATCATCAGCGTAGCGAGCAACCCGGCGGTCGCCTGAACACTACAGGGCATGAACTTTCTACGCATTTCTTCGATCCTGGCCGGGGTTCTGTAGGAGCTGTCGAGCGAAGCGAGGCTGCGATCTTTCCCTTACTCCTTGAGTCTCAAGCGAAAAGATCGCAGCCTTCGGCAGCTCCTACAGGAGGACCGGCATTACGCCACGATATCCGAGGCCGCCGCCTGGCCAACGGTACTGACCAGGAAGTCAGCCACGCCGTGCCCGGTGAAGTCCACCGACAGCAGGCTGTTGCCACCCGATGTCGACAGCACCGCATCCCCCGCCGCACCGGTGAAGGCGCTGACGAAATGCAGGCCCGCGCCCTTGGTGATACCGGTCAGGTCGATCTTGTCCAGGCCACTGACGAAATCGAGAATCTGGTCGGTTGCTCCCGGCCGCGAATCGGAACTGGCAGCGAACACGAAGGTGTCCGAACCCGAGCCGCCCCAGAGCTTGTCCGCACCACCGGCGCCCCAAAGGATATCGTTGCCGGCGCTGCCCTTGAGCTCGTTGGCCACCGCGTTGCCGATCAGTAGATCGCTGCCCGAGCCACCGATGGCATTCTCGATGGTTGCGCCTTGGGCGATGGACACGTTGCCAACCATGCCGCCAACATCGGAGAACGAGGCGTCATTGAGATTGATTTTCTGGTTTTGGGTAAAGCCAGAGAAATCCAGGGTGTCACGGCCGCCCGCATCCCATACCGAAAACACGACTTTGTCCGACGACGAAGACGCACTGAGGAAATCGCGACCGGTGTTGGAGTTGAAACCGTAGGTCGAATCGCCGGTACGGGTCGTGGTGTTGGCACCGTAGAGTTTCTGGATGGCCGCGATGTCATCCATCAGCGGACCCGAGGCGTAGGCTTCGACGCCGCCCTTGCTGAAGTTCTGGTCGGTATTGCTTTCGCTCCAGTAGCTCATGAGGCTGTAGCCACGGGTGTCCTGGCCATAGGTGGCGTCATCGTAGGTCGGGCTGCCTTCGCCGGCGTTGTAGTCACCTGGGTGGGCCAGGCCGAGGGTATGACCGATTTCGTGGGTCAGGGTCTGGCGGCCGTAGTTGTTCAGGTCCGGGTTCTTGTTCTGGGTATAGCTGCTGTTGATCAGGTACCAGGACGTGCCGTCATAGCCGGCGCCAGTCCCCGGCAGATAAGCGAACGCCGCGGCGCCATCCTGGCCGCCGCTGTAGTTACCGAAGGTCATGTGACCGTCGCCACCGCTGGCCTTTTCGGTGAAGGTGACATTGGCCACGTCCGCCCAGGATTGCATGGCCAGGGCGGCCTGGCCCTTCTGCTGGGCGCTGAACTGGCTGAAGCCACTGATCCCATGCTTGTTCATGGTGCTGGACGAGGCTGACGTCAGGAAGGTATAGGTCAGCTCGATCTTGCCGCTGCCGTCCCGGTCCTGGTAAGCCGCGCCGTCGCGCAGCAACTGGGTGGCCGCCTCGTCGACGGAGTACGACGGTTTGCCGTTGACGGTCAGGTTACCGCCGCGGTCGTATTGATGACTGAAACTATTGATCTGGTTGAACGCATTACTGGGAGCGGCCAGTTGCGGCGCCCAGAGCAGTTGCTCGGCAGAATCGATAGCGCTGTTTTTGACTTTCGACATAAACACACTTCCTTGTTTGCAAATGGAACAGTTTTAGTCAGACAGACGATCTCTGGCGAGATCGTCCTATCACTCGCCCAATGAGGACGTAAGAAACCTGACACAATTGGAAATCAAACGTCCAGCCATTTTTTTCGTTCAATTTCACGCCCTGCCCCTTAACACCCCTAAATAATAGACTTCGGCCTCGCTAGTCTCCGTGTGCCACTGCCGAAACTGCGGATTGTCGGACAAAACCATATTTAAATATTAAATAGCGATAACTAGCTGTTTGCGAACGACATCGCACTTTTCACAACTAAGTGCCAGCGAAGTGCTATTAATTAATACCTACTAAGCCATCTCAAGGTTTACGTGCACACACTTCCCGCAGACAGCCCCGAAGCCAGCGATGCACCGGGTCGGCGTCCATTCGCGGATGCCAGAGCATGGCGATCGTGAATTCCGGCACCGGAAACGGCAGCGTAAAACTGTGCAGGCCGATCCGCAGGCTGGTGGTGTAGCGCTCAGGCACGCTGGCAATCAAGTCGCTGGACCGAGCCAGCCCCAACGCCGAGGAAAAACCTGGCACGCTGGTGACGATTTCCCGGGACAGGCCCAACGCTGCCAGGGCCTGGTCGATGAGGCCATGATCCAAACCGCGCATCGAGACCCCGATATGCCCGCCCGCTGCATAACCGGTAGCGCTCATCGCCGCCTGGCTCAACGGGTGTCCGGCACGCGTCACCCCGATCAGGCGGTCGCTGAACAACGCCTGGGTTCGCAGTTCCGGGCTGGTGTCCTTGTCCACTACGGCCGTTTCCAGGTCCACGGTGCCTTCGCGAAGCGCTGTGCTGTCCCGGTCGGTCTTTTCCACGAAACGCAGCCGCACGCCGGGCGCTTGTTCGTGAATGCGGGCGATCAGGTCGATGGCGAAGTTTTCCACGAAGCCCTCACGGGTGCGCAGCGTGAAAGTCCGGTTCAAGCGCCCAAGGTCCGGGATCGTCACTGGGCGCAGCACCGCCTGGGCCTGTTGCACCAAGAGACTGACCTGTTCGCGCAGTTCCAGCGCCCGGGGTGTCGGCACCAGCCCTCGCCCGGCCCGTACCAACAGCGGATCTCCAGTGGTTTCACGCAACCGCGCCAATGCCCGGCTCATGGCCGACGGGCTGAGCCGCAGCCGCCGGGCGGCCCGGGCCACGCTGCCTTCGCAGAGCAGTACATCGAGGGTGACAAGCAGGTTTAGGTCAGGCGAAGACATGGCGCAATCTCGAATTGGATATAAGGCGCTTTGTGCAGCTATAAGCTGCAAACGCTGCGTCTTCCGCCATGTTATGCCCAGCGGTAACGTTGTGACAGCGCCGTATTGAGCGCGCGGAGACAGGTGACACGATGAAACCCATCAACACGCAACCAAACCAGCCGGCAACCGCCCCCGCGAGCCAGTCCTTTTCACCTCGCTGGGCCTTGGCGAGTCTTGCGCTCTCGACGCTGCTGGCCTCCCTCGGCGCCAGCGTGGCCGCAGTGGCGTTGCCGACACTGGCCCAGGCCCTCGATGCCTCTTTCCAGCAGGTCCAATGGGTGGTGCTCGCCTATCTGCTCGCCATGACCACGCTGATCGTCAGCGTCGGCCGCCTGGGCGACCTGATGGGCCGGCGCAAACTGCTCTTGGCCGGCATCGCCTTGTTCACCTTGGCCTCGCTGCTTTGCGGCCTGGCGCCTTCGCTTTGGTTGCTGATTGCAGGTCGGGCACTGCAAGGCCTGGGGGCCGCCATCATGATGACCCTGACCTTGGCCCTGGTTGGCGAAACGGTCACCCAGGAAAAAACCGGCAGTGCCATGGGCCTGCTGGCCACGCTGTCGGCGGTGGGCACGGCCCTGGGTCCCTCCGTCGGCGGCCTGCTGATCAGCGGGTTCGGCTGGCAGGCCTTGTTTCTGGTCAACCTCCCCCTTGGCCTGTTGACCTTAGGGCTGGCCTGGTACGCGCTGCCGGTGCGGCAGGTGCCGCCAAAGGCCGGAACGGCCCGCTTCGACATCATCGGCACCGTGTTGTTGGCGTTGACGCTCGCCGCCTATGCCTTGGCCATGACCTCGGGGCGCGGGACCTTTGGCGAGTCGAATATTGCGCTGCTGCTGGTCGCGCTCGTGGGCGGCGGATTGTTCATTCGGGCCCAATCCCGGGCCGTGTCGCCGCTGATTCCGCTGACTTTATTTCGCGACAGGTCATTGGTCTCGGGCCTGGCGACGAGCGCCCTGGTCGCGACCATCATGATGGCAACGCTGCTAGTCGGGCCTTTTTACCTGTCCATCGCCCTCGGGCTGCCGGCGGCCCTCGTCGGGCTCGTGCTGGCGGCTGGGCCATGCGTCGCGGCGCTGGCCGGAGTGCCTGCGGGACGCCTGGCTGATCGGTTCGGCGTGCAACCCATGCGGCTCACCGGCCTGGCGACCATGGTCCTCGGTTGCCTGATGCTGTCATTGGTACCCCCTGCCCTTGGCATCGCCGGCTACCTCCCGGCCATCGTGGTCACGACCCTGGGCTACGCGTTTTTCCAGACGGCCAACAACACGGCGGTCATGGCCGATGTGGCGGCCCAAAGGCGGGGCGTCGTCGCGGGGCTGCTCAACCTGTCGCGCAACCTGGGTTTCTTCACCGGAGCCTCGGTACTCGGTGCGGTGTTTGCCGCCGCAGCGGCGACGAATGACATCACCCGTGCCAGCCGCGAGGCGGTGACGAACGGTCTGCACACGACCTTCGCCGTTGCCCTGGGAATGGCGATCCTGGCCCTGATCATCGCCCTGAAATACCGCGTGCCAGAGCGGTTGGGCGAACCTGAGGAGACCCCCGGTCAAGCGTGATGGCATTCTGAGCATTGCCGTTTAAGTCGTGATCCAGATCAAAAAAAGTGAACCAATCGCAAAACGGACTGAAAAAATCCACATGAGCTTCATTTTCAGGTGCTATTTTTAGTTCTCACTGGTAGAGCCAAGATGGCTCTTCCTTCCTGACATGAGCAAAAGGAAGCGCTCGATTGAAGAAGGCGGGCAACACATGAATAAAGGATCTTTCAGCAAGGTTACGTTCCCCAACGCTTGCCAGTTGATGCGCTGGCACTTCCATCCCATGGGATTCGAAGCGAGCATGGATGCGCCGGGCAGCATGGTTGCCCGGTTGTTTGATCGTGCCAGCGGCGAGACGATGATCGCCATTGCAGGGATCCCCTGTGCGACGGTGATGAATGCGCCGGATGTGGAGCGAATAATCGAGGCGGTCGAGGCCGAGCTGGAAGCCTTTGTGCCACCGGTTGGGTTGCGACGGTTTGCTTCCTGATCGGTTGGTTCTTTTTAATGCTGGATAAGCGGCGCCTCCCTTTTTGGGAAGGCGCCGTTTTTTTGAGGTACATAACCGTTGCTGCGGTAACGGCGGCTTATGGTTCCGCTTTACAGCGGGTCACTATTGCAAGGCGGCCTGAGAGCCGACCTGGCTCTTCAGGACGTACACCCATCGGATCTGTAGGGCAAAGCTTGCTCGCGATAGCGGTGGCTCAGTCAATGAAGAGGTTGGATGGGCTGGCCTCTTCGCGAGCAGGCTCGCTCCCACAGGTGATCTGGGTATTCATGAGTTTTGTGTTCATCGCCCGGCCCTTTGTGGGAGCGAGCCTGCTCGCGATTGCAGTGGTGCAGCACACATAAATGCCAGCCCCGACCGCTTTTGCTTTGCTTTGCTTTGCTTTGCTTTGGATCTTGATTTTGATCTGGGCGCCCCGTTAAACCACGCTGGCCGAACGCAGGCATTGCGCAGTGGGCATCCCGGCATGGATGCCGGGATAGCCGCGCTGGGCCATGGATGGCCCTTCGCGGCGGCCCACGGAGCAATGCCGGAGTGAGGGCACACCGAGCCTAGGCGAGGCACCGAGTGGTGGGGCACAGCGTTTTTGGTTACTTTTGGCTGGTCCGGCTCCCGGCTCTTCCAAAAGTGACCCGCTGTAAAAGCGGAACCATAAGCCGCCGTTACCTAAATAACGGATATACACACCACTCTCATATCCCAGCACGGAAGCCTCAACCCTTACGAACACGCCGATGGTCAACAAAAAAAGGCTTATCCGCAGCAACACGATCCGAAGCCTTAGGCCCATTGGCCGCCTGCCCATCCTGCCCATCGACATACCAGTAGCAATGCTGCACCGCACGAGTAATCCCCACATACGCCAAACGCAAGATTTCATCTTTTTGCGCTGTGTCGTAAGGCTCGGCATCCCCGTCCTGCCCCAGCCCAGCCATTCGATAAACCTGATTTTTGTAGGGCGAACTGCTCAAGTGCTGACAGTCACCCAACAAGAACACCGCATCAGCCTGGAGCCCCTTGGCACTGTGGTAAGTCATCTGCCTGAGCCGCCGAGCATCGTAAGGCAAGCTAGAATCCACATTAACTACTGACTGAATATTCTTTTCTATCAATAGCTTGTCGCTACTTTTTCGATACAACATCAAGATGGAGTCACCCTTGCGATAATGCTCCTCCAATCGCAGGGCCAGGCCTTCATCGTCTCGATCCAGCACATTGACCGGACTCAGCGAACGAGGCATGCCGCTGGCCTTGGCCTTTTTACCAGGGATCGCCGCAGCGGCGCGCACGATGTGCTCGGCCGCGTCAATGATGTGCTGATGGCTGCGGTAGTTGTCGGTAAGCATGACCCGAGTTGTCGCGGGTGACGGGAACTGCTTGCTGAACGCCATGAAATAGCTCGGCGAACTGCCGCGCCAGCCATAGATCGATTGCCAATCGTCCCCGACACACAGCAAGGAAGAGCGCTGGGCGCCGCGCCCCACATGCAGCGCTGGGCCACGGCTACGGACCTCGCGGAGACTGGCGCGAAGCCAGGAGACGATCTGCGGCGACACGTCCTGGAATTCGTCGATCATCAGATGCGAAAGCGGCCTGAGCAAGGCATCACCCAGCAACTTGAAGTTTTCCGGCGAATGTTCGCTGAACAACGCAAACATGCGGTTGTAGGTCATGACTGGTGGCGATTGATCGAGTAAATGGTCTTCGAATGCCCGCCAATAGCGACTCAACGCCTCGAAAAAATACCGATCAGGGTCATCTTGGGCGAAGGACATCCGGCCCACGGCATCTGGGACGTCAAGCCCCAGGTTCTCGATAAAGCCTGCCGCCGCGACAAAACAGTCCAGCAATGGTGCCGAACCCAGCTCGCCCTTGACCTTATAGTCGAACCCGGGCCCGGCGCTGGCATCGCCGGCCATTGTGGCCACCACACGCTTTGATGCCTCATAACTTTCCAACCAGATCAGTGGCTTACGGCAGAAAGCTTGAAACAAGGTACGCTTTACCGCCCACTCCGCGCGGATACTCAACTTGGCGCCCGGACGACTGAGCCGCGCGTCTTCCCGCGGATCGAAGCCCAGCATCACCCAGGCATCGAGTGACGGTGCGTAGCCGTGACAATGGAATCGAGAACCGTTGATTTCAAAAGTCTGTCGCTTTGGCTCGATCCCCTTGATTGGCCAGGCACCGGCGCGAAACCACAGGTCTTCGACGGCGTCGCACAATTCTTCGTCGCGCTGGGCCGCCAGCTCGGTGACGGCCACCCGTTTTTGCACATCCGGGTGATCGCGCTCCAGTTCCTTGAGCTGCAGGGCATGGCGGGACAACGGCTGGATCAGCTCACGGAAACGCCCGTCCCGCTGGTAAAGGCTGTAATAGCAGGCGTTGAGTTGCTGGCGCTGGACGTCATTGACGCGCAGGTCAAAAGGATTGTCTTGGGCGTCGTCCGCTTCGGCGCGATGACTCAGGGTCTCGAAGGCCTGGAGGCGCTCGAACCCAGGCAAGCTGCGCACCATGGGCAAGATACGCGAATGGAAGGTCCGCACCAGATCGCGAGCTTCCTTGAGGCTGACAGTTCGCCCCCACAGGCCGAACACTTCGATCAGCTTTCGAATGAAATCCTTGCGCGACTCCCGGGTAAACGTCACCACAGTCATCGAATCCAGTTCGAAGCCCAAGTAGTGGGACAGCAGCACGATACGCAGCACCAGGGTCGTGGACTTGCCCGCACCCGCCCCGGCGACCACCGACGTGGACGGTGTGTCGCTGAAAATCATCTTCCATTGCGCGACACTGGGTTGTGCATGCGCCGGCAGCAATCGAGCAACGTCCGCTTTGATGCGTTTCTTCAACTCGGCGGTCAGTGGCAGACGCCAGTCGTCGAACAACAAATCATCCACCTGGGGTGCCGGGTGCTCCGTGCTACGCGAATCGCGGATCAACAGCACCTGACGGCCCTCTTCGAGCCCTTCGGCCCTGCCTTCCTTATAGCCATAGTCGAAACCGGCGGTATGGCCGCTGCGAAAGCCATCGGCCTGGCCGTGCAACCAGGACGCCCGGTGCTGGGCACGCAGGCGCGTCAGGCCATGGCCGAAGAATCGAGCGGCCAGGCGCTTGAGCAACGGCATCTGGGCCAGGGGTAACAGCTCGGGGGGAAGATCGGGAGTGTGTTGCGACACGTGGGACTCCGGTGTCCAAGAACCATGACGGCTATGGTGTCTGTATTTGCCGCCAGGTTCCACCCAAAAGCTTTTAAGTCATGGGTTTAGGCGATGAAGTGAAAGTTGGCTCGCGATTTTATATCTAAATAAACGATAGGATTGAAACGTTTTTTACGCTTTTTATCGATGCTTTCCTTGGCAAAAATAGCGTCATCAACCCTCGCTTTCGCTCTTCAGCGAAAAGGACACAAACATGCTCGAACTCAGGCCCTTCGCCACCTTGGGTGCCGCCAACCACGGCTGGTTGGATGCCCACCACCATTTTTCGTTCGCCGAGTACTACGACCCGCAACGCATGCATTGGGGCAATCTGCGCGTCTGGAACGATGATGTCATTGCCCCCGGCAGTGGTTTTCCTCAACATCCGCACCGGGACATGGAAATCATCACCTATGTTCGCGAAGGCGCCATCAGTCATCAGGACAACCTGGGCAACAAGGGCCGTACGGAGGCTGGCGACGTACAGGTCATGAGCGCGGGCACGGGAATTGCCCACAGCGAGTACAACCTGGAATCGACGGCCACGCGCATTTTCCAGATATGGATCATTCCCAACGAAGAAGGCCTGGCACCGTCATGGGGCGCCAAACCGTTTCCCAAGGACTCGCGCGAAGGCTTCGTGACCCTGGCCAGCGGCAAGGCCGGCGATGATCAGAGCCTGCGCATTCGCGCCAACGCGCGGTTGGTCGCGGCCAACCTCAAGGCGGGTGAAAGTGCGGAGTATCGGCTGGACGCCGGGCGACGAGCTTATCTTGTGCCAGCCACAGGATCGATAGAAATCAATGGATTACGCGCACAAGCTCGAGACGGTGTTGCGATTGAAGCTGAACAGGTATTGCGAGTGACCGCGATCGAAGACAGCGAAATCGTGCTCGTAGACCTGGCTTGATCCCTGCGCTGTCCTGCTGCTCTTGTGGCGAGGGAGCTTGCTCCCGCTGGGCCGGTCCGACGCCTCGGGCGCAGCGGCCCCGCTTTTTTTGGCGGTCGCTGCGCAACCGAGCGGGAGCAAGCTCCCTCGCCACACGTTCACATCACAGGCATCACTTGCACAGGCGTTACTTGCTAGTGATAGCCCCATCCACCAACGTTTGTGCCTCAGCCACCAACTGCTTGAGGTGCGTATCGCCAATGAAGCTTTCAGCGTAGATCTTGTAGATATCTTCAGTACCGGACGGACGCGCCGCGAACCAGCCGTTTTCGGTCATGACCTTCAGGCCGCCGATGGCCTGGTCATTGCCCGGCGCGTGGCTGAGGATGCTCTGGATCTTCTCCCCAGCCAGTTCGGTAGACGTCACCTGGTCCGGCGACAGCTTGCTCAGCAGCGCCTTCTGCTGCGGGTTGGCCTTGGCATCGACGCGAACCGAGAACGGTTCGCCCAGCGCGTCGGTCAAGGCGCGGTAGGCCTGGCTCGGATCGCGACCGGTGCGGGCCGTCATCTCCGCCGCCAGCAACGCCGGAATCAGGCCGTCCTTGTCGGTACTCCAAACGCCGCCATCCTTGCGCAGGAACGAAGCACCGGCACTTTCTTCACCGCCAAAGCCCAGGGAGCCATCGAACAGGCCATCGGCAAACCATTTGAAGCCCACCGGCACTTCATAGAGACGGCGCCCCAGGCGCTTGGCGACGCGATCGATCAGGCCGCTGCTGACCACCGTCTTGCCCACGCCAGCATCGGCGCGCCATTGCGGGCGATTCTGGAACAGATAGTCGATCGACACTGCCAGGTAATTGTTCGGCGCCAACAGACCGCCGGACGGCGTCACGATGCCATGGCGGTCATGGTCCGGGTCGCAGGCGAAGGCCACGTCGAAACGCTCCTTCAGGCCAATCAACCCTTGCATGGCATGGCTGGAGGATGGGTCCATGCGGATCTGCCCGTCCCAGTCGACGGTCATGAAACGAAAGGTGGAATCCACGTGGGTATTCACCACCTCAAGGTCCAAGCGGTAATGCTCGGCAATGGCTGGCCAGTAGCGTACGCCCGCGCCACCCAACGGGTCGACGCCCAGGTGCAGCCCGGCAGTGCGGATGGCATCGAAATCGATGACATTGATCAGGTCCGCCACGTAAGTGTTGACGTAGTCATGGCGGTGGGTGGTATCGGCCTTCAGGGCCTGCTCGTAACTGACGCGCTTGACGCCGGCGAGCTGGTTGGCCAGCAGTTCGTTGGCCTTGGCTTCGATCCACTTGGTGATGTGGGTATCGGCCGGGCCACCGTTAGTAGGGTTGTACTTGTAGCCACCGCTTTGCGGCGGGTTGTGGGACGGCGTGATGACGATACCGTCCGCCAGGCCCGACGTGCGGCCACGGTTGTAGCAGAGAATGGCGTGGGAAACCGCTGGCGTCGGGGTGTATTCATCCCCCTCGGCGATCATGACGGTCACACCGTTGGCCGCGAACACTTCCAATGCGCTGGCGCCCGCCGGGGTCGACAGCGCGTGAGTGTCGATACCGACGAACAACGGTCCGTTGATCCCCTGGGCTTCGCGGTACAGGCAGATCGCCTGGCTGATTGCCAATACATGCCACTCGTTGAAGCCCAGGTCAAAGGAGCTGCCGCGGTGGCCGGAGGTGCCGAACGCCACGCGCTGGGTTGCAACCGAGGCATCGGGTCGGCCGGTGTAGTAGGCCGTCACCAGTCGCGGGATATCGATCAACAACTCTGCCGGTGCCGGCTTGCCCGCAAATGGACTGACTGTCATGCAAAACCTCTGAGTGGAATGGCTCGGGAAATGGGGTGCAGTTTACTGACAGTTCGACCATGGCGCGATGGGTTCGATCCATCGCCGCCGATTACGATTGCTCGAGCCTCAAGGCGTCGGTCAACGCGCAGAGTGCCGCGTCCAGGTCCTGTGGCCCATTGAGCGCATGGGTCAGGCGCATATGTTGCCCATACAGGCCATAAAGGCTGAACAGTTCTCCGGGCGCGATGACGATTCGCTGGGCCAGGAGCCGACCAAACACCCGCCGCAAGTCGACCCTTCGCGTCGAGCGCATCCAGATCGTCGCGCCACCTTGAGGTTCCACCCATTGCAAGCTATCCCCCAGCCGCTCGCGCAGCAGTTGTGTGGTCGAAACCGCACTTTCGCGCAGCAGGCGCCGCAACACCAGCAAATGCTGGTCAATCCGACCGTTGCTGTACAGCCGGGCGATGGCCTTCTGGCGAATCGGCGACAGGCGAAACGCACGGAGCAGGAAATGTCGCTGCAGTTGCAGGGTCAACTGGCGCGACAACACGTAGCCGTACGGCGCCTCTGGGCCGATGGTCTTCTCGAAGGTGGAATAGACGATCAGCCGGTCCGGGTCGAGCAAGTCCCGAAAAGGCGTCGCCCCGGCCTCGAACGCCAAGTCTGTATGGCTGTCGTTCTCCAGCACCCACGTGCCGTGCCGTTCCAGCAACTGCGCGATGGCACGACGGTTTTCCTCGGGAACGAACGACCCCGTTGGCATGTTCAGGACCGACGACAACATCACCAGACGTACCGTTTCGCTTTCCAACAGTTGTTCCAACTGCTCGATATCGATTTCCCCGCCGGCCAGCAGTGGCAACTCGATGAGGTTGATGTCAGCGGCCTGGAGCAGGCGCAACACGACCCAATCACAAGGCGATTCGATCAACACGGTGGCGCCCCGAAGTGCCAGTACGCCAATCAGGATCTCCAGGACACCCCGCAGGTCGGCACCGATGTAGACGTCATCGGCGTTCCAGCAACGGGCCGGCGAAGACGTGTAGCGGGCCGCCAGCGCGGTGCGCAGTTCCAGCTCGCCCCAGGGTTGCGAAGGCATCTGCGAGGAACGTGGATACTGGCGCAGCAGCTCGCGCTCGAGCAACAACATCGGACTGTCCAATGGCTGCATCGACGCTGGCTCATCCGCGCTGAGCACCAGCATGCCTGGCCGTCGGGCGTTGACATACAAGGTTTCGAGTAGATCGCCACCGCCGTCCAGGGTAGTCGTGCTGGGTGCCGGCAGTGCGTAATAACCGGACTTGGCGATCGAATAGACCCGCCCTTCCTTCTCCAGTAATGAATACGCGTACTGAATGGTGGATATCGACACATTCAGACGCTCGGCCAATTGCCGCAACGAGGGCAGGCGCACCCGCGCATTGACCTCCAGTTCGTTGATCAGCGTGGTCAGGTAGCGATAAACCGCCTGGTAGGCGAAGTCTGTCTCCCGGCAACCTTTCATCGGATCACGCCAGGAGAGCGGATTGCAGGCGGCCAGGTCGCAACGCCGGGCATCATGATCGGGCGGGAGGTAGACGACTCCATCAAACCGCGTTCCTCAGTGCCTTGCCGAGTGTTCGTGCGGCTCATCGGCGGCGTGCCCGGCTTCTGCCGTGTCGATGTCGTCGAGGACCTGTTGCAGATCGCCGCCCGGAACCGTTTCCGGTTGGTCCGGCGATGCCACGCTCGCTTGGTACAGTTTGCCAAGGACACCGACGGGCAGGCCACTGACGTCGACCATCCAATGTGCGATCTGATCGGCAACGGGCGCGCCCTGCATGGCCTTGTGCAGGTCCGGCAGTGCCACCAGCATGCCAGGGTGGCAACAACGCAGGAAATCTTCCAGGCCCGCGCCCTGCCCCACGAACGGGGCGAACACCATACACACCAGTTGCGTTTCGCTGAGCCCCAGGATCTTTTGCGCTTGGAGGGCGGCGAAGGCGCGGCGCTCGGGAATCGACGAAGGTAAGCCGAACAGCGCCCGAGCCTGCTCGCAGGCATGTTCCGGCAACTGCTTGCGATGCATGATCATGATCGCCCGCTGCACGTAGTCGCCGTACCCCGTTTCGTAGCTGCGCCCCTGCACGTAGCAAGCCTGCAGCCCATGCAAATGAGCCGACAGCAACGGGCTGAGGTATTCGTTTTCGCTCGTCGAGGGCATGAGGTGGTCGGTCCGTACCCGCAAGAATTCGTTGAACAGCGGCCAATTGGTACCTTCCTGGCGATCGACGATCAGGTCGTCGATGCCAATGTGGCTCATCCGCCGACAGGCCTCGTAATGCCCCTCGGGTTTCCATGCGCCAAGGCGCTCGGGACCGTAGAAATGTTCGTAGAGATCGTTGTTCAAGGTATCGAGGTGCGCAAAGAGACTGTCGAAACAGCCAATGTTGTCGATCGGCAAACCGATCTTGCGGGCCGCGCGGCGCAGGCCCGAAATAAACAGTTTTTGCTGGCGCGGCGTATCGCTGCTGACCATCGAATCCACGCCAGGCTCCCAGCGGGCCATGTGCCGATAGAACTCGGTCATCGCCAGGTAGCCTTCCCCCCCGATTTCAAGGGGGCTGTCGACCGAGCGAAGGTGCCCCAACGCCAGCAGATCCATGCGATTGGCCTCGTGCCCCGCCACCGACAAGGGCTGCCGGGGATTGAACGGCAACACCTCGCGGTTATCCGCCATCAGCAATTCGACCCGAGGATCGTCATAGACAAACAGCGCGCTGTAGCAGCGATGGATGTTCTCCAGCGTCGCCTGGGTGGTCTCGCTCAAGCGCGGCGTGGCGACGCGCAAAGCGAAGGTCACCGGATGCCGGCCCGCGATGCTGAGTTGCGCGGCCCGCAAAGCGGTCAGCACGTAAAAGCCCTCCCGGCTGCCGTTCTGGACCGTCAACACCCGATAATCGCCAATCCGGTCGATGCCTCCAGCGGCGACAATCAATCGCTGGATGAAAAGCTGCAACGCGGTCCGTTCGGCCCGCGAATAAAAACCCAACAAACGTTGCAGTATCTGTTGATACACGTGAGTCATTGCCTGCTCATGAATTGCACTCATAGCTATTTACCTGAAATTCAACTATCGGCGCCGCACCCGCACCAACGTGACCGCGCGACGTGTTGATCTGAATGGATCGTTCTAGTACTCAAAGAGTATTAGCAATACGCTCAAGCGGTGCTTGCCGTAATTATTTGATACATATGCAGAGAGTCACCCGACACTCCTTGGTTCCCCCGCCGCGGGCCGCGTAAATACGGGGCCTCGCCAAGCCAGGGGCATGTCCTAGGAGATTTCCGACAACGTCCCACAGATAATGAGTACGCGAAATAAGGAACTTGCCGAACTTGAATAGACCCTCTACCCCACCTTGTTTTCCCCAGGTTCGATAGATAGCCCCGCTCCAATAAACACTCATTGCACCTTGAATGTGCCTTGAAGGATGAAGGCCTTCGAAAAAGTTATACCGCACCACGACTTCTTCCTTGATATGGAAATCAAGCGTTCAATTATCAGGACTTAAATAATGATTAGAAGATACAGATTGAGGGCAAAAACCAGTTCAGATGTTGACCTTTCGGTTGTTTCGGTAACTGAGCGAACCGGGACAGGCCACAGATGGGTGCTGCAAGGCATGTACACACCGCCGCCAGCCAGCGGGTGCAGGGGGAAAGGAAAAACGGGGATCAAGCCGAAGGCGGCGCAAGAGCCCGGGCGATGACTCTTGCGCAAGACAGGTATCAGGCGGGGTCGACGACCTGAAGGGCAACGCGCTCGCGGCAAGGGCATTCGCCCATGTACCGGTGAGCTTCGACAAACTCGGAGAACGGGAAGACCCGCGTCTTGAGGGGCAACAGCACGCGATCGGCGGTCAGTTGATTGATATCACGCAATGCGCGTTGCAACGCCACCTGGTCCTGGAGGATGCCCAGTTCCGGTTTGCCGGTGAAATTGCCGATGCAGTGCACGAAGAACTGAATGTTCTTCTGGAACGCCGCGCACGCCGGGAACGGTGTCTGGTTGCCGCCCTGCAAGCCGTACAACACCAGGCTGCCACGGGGTGCCAGCACATCGCCCAACAGCGACATCTGCGGCCCGCCAAGGCCATCGAACACGACATCGACGCCACGATTGTCGGTGAGCTTGTTGATTTGCATCAGCAAGTCCTGCTCTTCGGTGACGATGACTTTCTCGGCACCCAGCGACAGCAGGTATTCACGTTCGTCAGCCGTCTTGGTCGCCGCAATCACCCGCACACCCAGGGCCTTGCCCAGTTGGACAAAGGACGGGCCGGCACAATGGCTGGCATCGGTGACCAGGGCGAATTGCCCCGGCTTGACCCGCGCCAGGTCCATGTAGGCGAAGTAGGCGATCAGCAGCGGCGTGTAATGCACGGCGGCTTCGATCGGGCTGAGCACGTCGGGATAACGGGTCAGAGCGGTGCGCGGCAGCACGATCACTTCGCCGTACACGGGATAATCATTCGGGCTCTCGGCCGGGAAACTGGCGACCTTATCGCCCACGGCCAAGTCATCGATGCCGTCGCCGACGGCCGTGACCACGCCGGCCATCTCATGGCCCAGGCCCGAAGGCAGGCGTGCCTGGGACGACGCCAGGTTCTGGCGCCACAAGGTGTCGTACCAACTGATGCCGATCGCTTCGACGCGGACCTGCACTTCTCCTGGCGCAGGAAGAGCCGCCGCATGCTCTTCGCATTTGAGCACCTCGGCACCACCAAACTTGTGAAAACGGATCGTGCGGGACATCGCAAACCTCGTCAAAGTAACCTCTAATGCCATGAACTCTATCCGGGCTTTGTAGCCAAGACCATCAGTGGCTATTAATAGTCGACATGCCTGTCATTGATTCCGCAGCAAGAAAACCGAATCAGTCCTGTAAGACTTATCCCTAAGAAAATGCATTTACCCGATGCAGAGTACCAGCCTTTCCCCGTAAGATTCATGCCGGCCATTGTTCCCATATGGCCGCCGACGTCAAGCTTGCTGAACCTGCCAGGACCCCAGATGAATCGTAATGACCTGCGGCGTGTCGACCTGAACCTGTTGATCGTGTTCGAAACACTGATGCATGAACGCAGCGTGACCCGCGCGGCCGAGAAGCTGTTTCTCGGCCAGCCGGCCATCAGCGCAGCGCTGTCGCGCCTGCGCAGCCTGTTCGATGACCCGCTGTTCGTGCGCACCGGCCGCAGCATGGAGCCTTCGGCCCGGGCGGTCGAGATCTTCGCCCTGCTCTCCCCAGCCCTGGACTCGATTTCCACGGCGGTGAGCCGCGCTGCGGAGTTCGACCCGGCCACCAGCACCTCGGTGTTTCGCATCGGCCTGTCGGACGACGCCGAATTCGCCCTGCTGCCGATGCTGCTCAAGCGCCTGCGGGCCGAAGCGCCAGGCATCGTGCTGGTGGTGCGGCGGGTCAACTACATTCTGATGCCGGGCTTGTTGGCCTCCGGTGAAATTTCCATCGGTGTCAGCTACACCGACGACCTGCCGGCCAACGCCAAGCGCAAGGTCTTGCGGCGCAGCATGCCCAAAGTGCTGCGGGCCGACACCGCGCCGGGACGACTGACCCTGGACGAATTCTGCGCCCGCCCCCACGCCCTGGTTTCCTTCGCAGGAGACTTGAGCGGTTTCATTGATGAGGAATTGGCGAAACTCGACCGCAAGCGCCATGTCGTATTGGCCGTGCCGCAGTTCAACGGCTTGAGCACGCTGCTGGCGGGTACCGACATCATCGCCACCGTGCCCGACTACACCGCCGACGCACTGACCGCCGCCGGTGGCGTACGCGCCGAAGACCCGCCCATACCGGTGCGCAGCTTCGAACTGCACATGGCCTGGCGCGGCTCCCAGGACAATGATCCGGGGGAACGCTGGTTGCGGTCGCGGATTCAGATGTTTTTTGGCGATCCCGATAGCCTGTAATAGAGTTCCACTTTACTCGCCCAGAATGTTCTTCAACGCAGCGGTATGGCCGGCCGGGTCGTTTACGCTGGACATCACTTCGATGATGGTGATCTTCTGATCGTTCATCGTCATCAACGAGGCCATCAGTAGTTGCAGGCCGTTGAAATCGTCGGTGCCGTCCAGGCGGTGCATCTTCAAGCCGTTCACCTGAAGGATCCTCTCGCTAATCATGCGAAAGTTGGGTGACGCGGCCTGCTGCTTTTCCTTCACGGTATCCACGGCAAGGCGAAACGCAGCGTCCGGGGTAGTGCCCGCAGTCGGCGCCGGACCTTCGGTAACAATGATGGCCCGCTCGCTTTTCGGATCGAAGTACATCGTGCCGCCGTTCTCGCTGTTCAAGATACGGGTCTCGACGCCGTTGAGCACGAACTTCAGCTTGCCGCCTGCCAGGGACACCGATTGCGTGTCCGATGCCGCCGTAGCGGTTTGTTCAGGCGAGGCAGCAACTGCCAGGGTGGTCGCGCCGCTCAAGACAGCAAGCACGCACAAGGAACGGGTCCAGCCCAACAGCAAATGCTTCGACATTCATAGCGCCTTTGTTTTCAGGCCGTCGAATACCGACGGCCTTTCGTGCGAACAGCCTAGCTTACTTGCCTGTTCACTTGCCCAGGATTATCTGTCGACTATTTAGCCCCAGCCCCTATCAGCGAACTCTCGATCTGGACGCCAGGCATCATTCGTTGCAAACCTTCGATCAGTTTGTCCCCCGCTTCCGTCAAGACTTCAAGCGGCATCGCCGGCAAACTTTCCAGAATGAACCACATGCACTTCGCATCCGCATCGAGACGGGTCCTGACACCTTGCCGCCAGTTCCAGCGACGGCAGGTCACGCCTTTGTCGTCGCGCCAGACCACTTCGCCGGCGTCTGGATACTCGACAGCAGGAACCCCTTCTTTCAGGGTGTCAAAGGGCTCGGTGCCATCGGCGACTACCAACCGTGGGGAGCCCACATAAGCTTCTATGTTTTCCCCGCCAACAGGGATGGCGTACTCAAGACTGATGGCGTTGTAGAGATCGACGATGGGATCCAGGCTAGGCAAGCTGCCGTCGCGCAACACCCGTTTACGCAACGCCTCGGCTGAACAAGGCGTGCGCTGCGGCTTGGCCCCAAACTTTCGGAATGTATCGGCCCACGCTGCCAAATGTGCTTCGCCCCAGCTTGGCCCACCCTCCCGCACTGCCTTGCAAGCCCGGTCCAGCGCGGCCTGAGCAACCTCAGGATGGGTCAGCGGCGCCGCTTGCACCACAATGCTCAGAGCCCTGAACCCCGGGACCAGCTCTGCAACGGCTCGATCGATTAACGGCAGGACGGACAGCATTAAAAACCTCCAGGAATCCAAATGTCATTTCATGCTATCCAGCGCCGACCAGAGAAGTCAATATAATGACCAGCATCACCCACTATAACGAATGGGTCGATTGACGGGCCTATCCGTATAGACCGAGAATCCCGGCACATTTTCTTCTCAGCATGACCCTCATCAATGACCATGAATACCAGCCTGTCGACGACCCCAGGTGCTGATGCTCAAGCTGTCAGCCTGGCCGTCGCGCGCACGCTCAAACAGGCACGCAAGGCACAGAAGATCACCTTGGATGAGCTATCCCGGCGCTCAGGGGTAAGCAAGGGAATGGTCGTCGAAATTGAAAAATGTACGGCGAACCCCAGCATTGGCATCCTATGCAAAATCGCAGCCGCGCTGGGTTTGTCCGTTGCAGACATCGTCAATGTGACCGAAGCCCCCTCTGCCCATATCATCGACAGCCAGGACATCCCCACGCTCTGGACCGGGGACCAGGGAGGGACGGCGCGACTTCTGGCAGGAACGTCCGGCCCCAATATGATCGAGCTGTGGCGCTGGGAAATGCATCCAGGCGAGGCCTTCGCGTCACCTGGGCACCCTCAAGGCACGCTTGAACTTTTTCATGTGGAGAAAGGCACGCTCAAATGCGTGGTAGGGGAAACGGAGTTGGTCATCCCTGCGGGGAGCTCGGCAGTGGCCAAGACCGATGTTCCCCATTCCTACTCCAACGCTGGCAAATCCAAGTTGGTATTCACCATGTCCGTGACGGAGATGCATCAGTAAGTGCTCACCGGAGCTTGCGCCATCGATACGGTGCAGGCGCCTAGAGCTTATGACTCCCCAACACCCAATACCGCTGCGGCTCCACCTTGCGCAGTCGCGCCGCCAGGAACACCCCCACCAGCAACGCCGCCGGAATGATCGCGCAGAGGCCATATGACAAAGCCTTGCTCGCCCCCGTCAGCACATCGAAATGCACCACCGCGATAAACAGGACCGCCAACAGGGCCACGCAAGAGAAACCAGGAAAAATCCGTCCACGCCATATTCCCAGCTTGAGTTCGGGGTGGCGCTGGGCAAAGACCCAGACCGCGGCGGAAGTCAGCGCCATCAGCAGAATCACACACAACGTCGCCAGGTTGGACAACCAGGCGAACAGTTGCAGGATCGGGTCGGCATCCATGGCGGCGAAAATCAGTACCACCACGGCGGAGATCAAGCTCTGCAACGCCGAGCCCATGTGCGGGCTCTGGTGGACGCGGTGGGTAGTGCCCAAGCGGCTGGGCAGCAAACCGTCACGTCCGATGGCATAGAAGTAACGGGCCGCGGCGTTGTGGAACGCCAGCAGCCCGGCGTAGATGCTGACCATGAACAGCACGCGGATAACCTGGGTCAGCTGCGGACCGACAAAATGATCGGACATGCCATAGATAAACGTCGTCGGGTCCTGCAAGGCCTGGAGCGTGGACACGATCTTGTCCGCCCCAACACCGATGACCATCGACCAGACCGACAGCGCGTAGAAACCACCGATCAGCAATACCGAACAATAGGTAGCAATCGGGATCGTCCGTTCCGGGTTCTTGGCTTCTTCGCCGTAGATGGTGGTGGCCTCGAAGCCGATGAACGCCGCGAAGCAGAACAGCAAGCCGATGGACGGCGTACCGCTGAACACGTGACTGCGATCGAACGCGTCGAGGTTGATGCCGCTGTCGCCACCGGTCCTCAGGATGGCAAAATCCAGGAGCAGGATCGCCAGGTATTCGGCGATCACGATCACCGACAGCACCCGGGCCGACAGGTCGATCTTGCGATAGCCAAGAATCGCGATGCTCGCCATCGCCAGGAGTGAATAGGTCCACCATGGCAAATCCAGGCCAAAGACGCTGGCCATCGTGCCGCTGACCACGCCGCCGAACATACCGTACAGGCCGACCTGGAGAATGTTGTAGGCAAACATCGCCAACACTCCCGCTGCGCCACCGGCCAAGCCACCCAAACCGCGGGAGGTGAACGCGTAGAAACCGCCGGCGTTGGTCACATGCCGGGACATGGTGGTATAGCCCACCGAAAATGCCAGCAACACCAGCAAGGCCAGGATCAGCAACGCCGGTGTGCCGGCGCCGTTGCCCAGCATGATGCCAATGGGGAAGCCGCCGGCGATGACACTCAAGGGGCTCGCCGCCGACACCACGAAGAAGATGATGAAGCCGACACCCAAGGCCCCACGCTTGAGCTCCGTGGAGCTATTGACCGGGAGAGGTACACTCATGTTTTCTTGACCTTATTGTATGAGGCAGGCGCTGTAGGATCGGTGCAGTCAAATGCTCACCGTCACCCAATCGCGTTATTGTTCTTGTTGCACGCTGGATTCGATCCTATGCCTCTCCCTGAACGCCCCATTAGCCCAAATCGGTCATCGCTGCGCTCGCCTCAAAAAAGCCTGGCGTGGGGCTAATGCCAGTTAGTCAAGTGGATACCACAGGCAAACACACAAACCGTGGCGAGGGAGCTTGCTCCCGCTGGGCTGCGTAGCAGCCCCAGAAACAGGGACGCTTCGCGACCCAGCGGGAGCAAGCTCCCTCGCCACAGGGTTATTGCCCGGCTTTGTTTCGCTTAACTGACAAGCATCAGGACGTGTGCCCCCCTCTCAATTCACTGCAAGGCAATACGCGCCGTCAGTTGCGACGCCGCGCCGGTGACCAGGTCGCACAGGTAGCCCTGCTGAAACGCTCGGAACCGCTCGCTGCGCCCCACCAGGGTCATGCTCCCGAGGACTCGGCGTTTTTCGTCGAAGATCGGTGCCGCGACGCCACTGCGTCCCGGGTGCAGCTCGCTTTCGCTGATGCAATAGCCCTGTTTGCGGATGGCGAGCAGCCCCTTGGTGAACGGCTTCCACTCCAGTTCCTGATGCAGCACTTGCGCGGGATTGGCGTGGAAGTCGTAGATGCGGCGAATCTGACGCGGCAGCAGATAGGCCAATACGACCCGAGCGGTCGCGCTGTGAAAAAGATCGATCGGCCGCCCTCGGTCGCCCCCCTCCGGGCCAGCGTCGGAGCCCCGCTGGATCAGCACATTGACCACCGAGTCGCCATGCCATTCGCTGACCAGCGCATCCAGGCCGGTGTCGGCCACCAGTTTGTCGACCAGGCCCCGGCTGCAGGCCAGCAATGGATCGTAGTGGGTCATCTGATGCTCCAGCGTGACGATACGTGGGCCGAGCGCATAGCCCCGCGGTAATCGCTTCAAGAAACCCGCGTCGCCGAGTTCGCGTAGATAACGATAGGCGGTGGCAGGCGTGTAGCCGAGCTCCCGGCAAATGACGTCCACATCGATGACCGGCCGTTCAGGGCGAAACAAGTCGAAGACCCTGAGCAGGCGGCGAAGGCTATTCATCTTTTCTACGTCCTTGTGCAGGCAAATGCTCAAGCAAGCGCACAACCGCCGATGGCAGCACGCGTGGTCTGGGATGGCAGCTCGGCGAACAGCGCCTGGTACTCGGCCGCAAAATGGCTGAGGTGAAAGAAGCCCCACTGGGCTGCGGCATCGCCAATGGAGAGATGCGCCGCTGGGGTGGACATCAAGGTTCGGCGCACACCGTTGAGCCTTACGGAGCGCAGGTAATTGACCGGCGTCGTCTCGGTCACCGAACGGAAGCTGTTCTGCACGGTACGGCGACTCACCTGGAGTCGCTGGCACAACTCATCTACGCTGGGCACGTTGTTCGATTGCGCGGTCGCCAGGCGGTGACATTTTTCGACAATGTAACTGCGCGTGGAGCTGGGCGCGCGCTGGTGCTTGTCGCAGGCGGGGTCGGTCATCAACTGGAGCAATTCGTCGAGCATGGTCTGCTCCAGTGCCATTTCCCGGTCTTGTGCGTTGTCGAGTTCTTCGCTCAAGAGCGCCTGGGAGAACGCCGCCAGCATTCGACGGCGAGCCCCGGCGTAGCGTTGGGTGGGAAGCCTGATCACCGGCTGGCGTAGCAACTGACCGATTTCCTTGGCCGACGCGGTTTGCGCCAACGCTTGCTCGAACAACTCACGCTCGAAGGTGATCGCCAGCAGCTCCATGCCCATCGGCATGTGGAACATGAACTCCTCGCCACCATGAAGAAAGAACAGGCTGCTGTCGTCCACTTCCCGCCCTTGCATCCGGATCGTACCCGGGACCGTGATCGGCACGGCGAAGCACATCTTGCCCCGAGGAGCCACGCCGTGCTGCACGACACGCTGGTTGATCTGCTCGCGAAAGACGTGGCAGCGCGGCGTCGTCAACTGGATCAGTGAGCTCTCAGCCGAACCAGCGGTCAGCTGGTTGTAGTCCTGGCTCCACTCCTGGACGGTGGCTGCGTGGACATGGATGTCGTGGAAGTGGCTGATGTTCAGGTTTTTCATGATGACGAAAGCCTCGGCCAATATTCTTGTTTTTAGATCGCCTTCACGACCGATATTCTCATATTAAGAGAATTCTGCAAATTTTCTTTTATGACCGCCAGATCTTCGAAAGGAAGGGACGCGGCAGCCTCCCAATGTGCCGATTCGGGCTACCGGCCAGGAACGGGCCACGAGGATGATCGAGACACTGAAACCGACATCCTGAGAGACCGTCATGAGTGAAGCCAAACTTGAATCCCTCCATTTCGCGGACGCCCCGCGGATAACCTCCACCATTCCCGGCCCCAAGACCACCGAGGCCCTGGCGCTGTCGGCGCGTACCGAGTCGATGGCCCGCGGCGGCGGACGCATGCCGGTGGCCATGGACCGGGCGTTCGGCGCGACCTTCAAGGACGCCGATGGCAACACCTACATCGACCTGTCCGCGGGCGTGGGCGTCAGCAGCGTGGGTCGCTGCCACCCGAAGGTGGTGCAGGCCATTCGCGAACAGTCCGAAGTGCTGATGCACGCCCTGGAAGTCAACAGCACCCGGCGCACCGAATTGGCCGCCAAGCTCTCCGAGATCGCACCCGACGGCTTGCGCGGCGACTGCATCACGTTCTTCACCCAAAGCGGTAGCGATGCGCTGGAGGCGGCCATCAAGTTTGCCAAGCGCGTTACCGGGCGGCACCAGATCATCGCCTTCCACGGTGGCTACCACGGCGTGTGGAACGCGTCCGGCGCGCTCACCACAGGCACGGCTTACCGCAAGGGCTACGGTGCCCAGATGGGTGGCGTCATTCACGCGCCCTACCCTTATGCCTATCGCTTCCCCTTCGACACCACCCACAAAAGCGCCGAGCAGATCGCCGGTGAGTACGTGGATTACCTGCTGAACACCCCCTACACCGCCGCCGACGACGTGGCTGCCGTGATCGTGGAGCCGGTGCAAGGCGAAGGCGGCTACGTTCCCCCCTCGCCAGAATTCCTGCAACTGCTGCGCAAGGCCTGCGACCGCAGCGGCGCACTGCTGATCGTCGATGAAGTGCAGTCCGGTGCGGGGCGTACCGGCAAGATGTGGGCGGTCGAGCATTCCGGCGTGAAGCCCGACATGCTCACGTTCGGCAAGGGCATCGGCAGCGACTTGCCCATGGCCGGCCTGATCATGCGTTCGGACCTGGCGGCGGCGATTCCTGACGGATCGATGCCCAACACCTTCGCCGCCAACTCGTTGTCCGCGGCAGTGGCATTGACCAACATCAGCATCCTCCAGGACCCGGAGCTTGACCTGCTCAACCGCGCTCACACACTGGGGCTGGAAGCGCAGGAGCGTATCCGTGGCTTCGGCAGCCCGCTGGTCGGCGAGGTCCGCGGTCGCGGCCTGATGATCGGCATCGAGCTGGTCTCGGACCCGACCACCAAGGCGCCACTGGCACCGGAAAAGATCGGCCAGCTCATGGGTTACCTGCTCAGCCACGGCGTGCTGATGATTCCCTGCGGGCGCTACAGCAACGTGATGCGGGTCATGCCTTCGCTGACGATTTCACGGGCGCTGTTCTTCAAGGCACTGGACATCTTCGGCGACGCCCTGGACGCCCTCGAGGCGTGAGATGTCTCGACGCTGCCCATCACCCCATGGACTCCAAAAATGACTAAGCATTTAAAACACTTCATCGCCGGTACGTCCTTCGAAGCCTCCGACGGGCGCCGCATCAACCTTGTCAACCCGGTCACAGAACAGGTCTACGGCAGTTGCGCCCAAGGCACCGCTGAAGACGTGGACCGTGCCGTGGCGGCCGCACGCAACCAGCTCGAACGTGGCGCCTGGAGCCAGTTTGACGGCGCCCAGCGCGCTCGACTGCTGTCGAAACTGGCGGATCTGGTGGAGCGCGACACCGACGTGCTGGCCGATATGGACGCCGACGCCATCGGCCGCTCGCCGATCGAGCCACGCCGGCTGGACGTGCCCAATGCGGTCGCCAACCTGCGCGCCTCTGCCGGCTGGGCCAACCAGCTCGAGGGGAGGACCATTCCCTCCGGCGGCTACTTCGGCACCCAGTCCCTTTCATACACGGTGCGGGAACCCGTGGGGGTGGTCGGCGCCATCGTTCCCTGGAATTCACCGCTGATGATCACCGTCTGGAAGCTCGCCGCTCTGCTGGCGGCGGGCTGCACCGTGGTCATCAAACCGTCGGAAGAGACACCCCAGTCGGCCTTGCACCTGGCGACGCTGGCCCAGGAAGCGGGTTTCCCTGACGGCGTGATCAACGTCGTGACCGGCTACGGCAACGAGGTGGGTCGTGCCCTGTGCGAACATCCCCATGTCGACAAGATCAGCTTCACCGGCAGCCCTGAAGCCGGCCGCGAGATCCAGCGCACCGCCGGCGTGCTGTTCAAGCGCGTGGCCCTGGAGCTGGGCGGCAAGAGCCCGCAGATCGTCTTCGACGATGCCTCCTTCGACGACGCGCTGTTCGGCTGCACCCTCGGCCTGTTCGCCAACCAGGGCCAGGTCTGCGCGGCCGGCTCGCGCATCCTGGTCCAACGCAATCTCGCCGATCGCTTCGCCGCCGCGCTGGCCGATGCCGCGCGCGCCGTCAAGGTGGGCGACCCTCGCCAACCGGGCGTGCAGATGGGGCCGGTGGCCAAGAAAGCGCAATTGGATCGCGTCAACCGTTACATCCAATTGGGTATCGACCAAGGTGCGACCCTGCTGGCCGGCGGTGTATCGAACCCTGAACAAGGCTGGTTTGTCCGGCCGACGATCTTCGCCAATGCCCGCAATGACATGGCGATCGCCCGGGATGAGATCTTCGGCCCCGTCGGCACGGTGATCACGTTCGACAGCGAGGATGAGGCGATCGCCTTGGCCAACGACTCCTCCTACGGCCTCGCGGCCACGGTCTGGACCAGCGACCTGGCGCGAGCGCACCGCGTCGCGGCGGCAATCAAGGCCGGTGCCGTGGGCATCAACTGCTGGAGCCCACTGGACGCCAACCTGCCCTGGGGCGGCGTCAAGGCCAGCGGCATTGGCCGAGAAGGCGGATTCAGCGGCGCGCTGGCCTACACCGAGGAAAAGGTCATTACCGTACTGCTGCCCAGCTCAAAATAACCCGCATTGACCCGGCCACCTTCCAAGCCGCTGTGCCGTAGAGGGTGGCCGTTCAACCGCGCATTTTCGATGCCTTGATGATGGATGGAGAGACCGCGATGAATCCGGCAAATCAAACAATAATTGATCGGTATCCGACGTCCCTGCGGATTTTGCACTGGGTGCGCGCCGTGCTCATCGCCGGCCTCCTCTGGGCGGGCTGGCACATGACGGGGCTCGATGACGAAGTGGCGAGCAAATATGAGCTCTACTACCCGTGGCACAAATCCTTTGGGGTGCTGGCATTCCTGGTGGTCCTGGTCCAGATCGCCCTGAGGGTGAAAACGGCCAGGCTGCCGCAACCGCCGGAGACGCTGGCGCGCTATGAGCGGGTTTCCTCACGACTTGCGCACCGTACGCTGTACGCGCTACTGGTGATCGTGCCGTTGATGGGTTACTCGATGTCGAGCACCTACACGATGAGCGACGGCGTGTTTTTCTTCGGGGTGAACCTTCCGGAGCTGCTGGGCAAGAATGACGACTGGTTCGTCGTCTTCCAGTGGCTGCACAAAGTGCTCGCCTATACCCTGCTCGGCCTGATCCTGGTGCACGTCGCCGGCGCCCTCAAGCACCGGTTTTATGACCGCGACCCTCGAAACGATGTCCTGCGCCGCATGCTGTGACTTGATTGAGGCGTTGGCGAAAAACGCCGACGCCTTCACTTATGGCTCGGACCGCAGAGGTCCGGTAAAGTCCGCCGGTGAAGCGACTGGCTTGACGAGCACCGCATCCTCCGGCAGCAAATAGCCCTCCTTGATCGCCTGTTGTTTGGCGGCTTCGAAACGACTCGCATAATTGGCATGACTGCCATACAACGCCTTCATCTGCTGCGCGGAATAGGGCACCTTCGTGTCGTAGGCCGAACCGCAGCCGGTCTCCTGGTCGGTCAGGTAGGTGGCGCTTGGCACCTTGATCCACGGCGGACGCACACCACCCACCATGTTGCCGGTCTGCAAATCGCGGGCAACGCCCTTCCCCTCACGAGCGACCCGCTCGGCCTTGGGCATCGGCGTGCCGTCACGCACCCAGCGATCCATCGCGTCAAGGATCGCGGACACAACCGTCTCCACCGGCTCGTCATACAGAAACTGGCAGCGCGGATCGTTGCGCTTGTCGCCGTCGGCCGGGTGCGGCTCAGTCCCCTCGGTGCCCTGATCGGCAAGGCGCAGATGGGGCATGCCCGTGACCTCGTAATAACGCAACTTCGGTTGGTCGGTATCTGGCGGGAGCGCGATCTCCTGGCGGGCATCGTGGACCACCTCGGCCTGGCTGTAGACCGTCACGAAAGGCGCATCCTCAGGGAGCTTGCGCGGAACCCTGAGCACCTCGCCACCCAGGTCGCCATACACAATGTGCCCGGTCATATAGGCGTCGATCAGCGGTTTACCGTCCGGCATGCGCCACTGCTGATGCCGGCCCTGATCGAGGTAATCGAGCCAGAGCTGCCCATTGATTGCCCAGGTGTTGACATAGATACGCTTGACGTCGAGCCCCTGGGTGGGACCGTGGTTTGACTTGAGCAGCAAGGCCAATTGCGCGGCAATGCCCTGCGCCTGGGGCGGGTACTGATCGGGACCGCTGCCGCGTCGAAACCGGTCGCTGTCGTAGTAGCTGCCGAGCGGTGCGTAGCGCTTGTAGTCGTAGCGTCGCATGAAGTCCAGATTCAGGTTGCGGGGCTCAGGATCCCAATCCAGCGTCTTGGGATCGTTAGCCGGTCGATTGATGCTGAGCGTATAGCCGACAAATGCGTAGCCCTTGCGCATCAGGTAGTTGCGGGTGAGGATCCAGCCCGCGCCGCGCTCGCCCATCCAACTGAACGGCTCCAGCACAACCGTGCCGTTGAAGCGTCCAGGGTCCTTGGGTTTGCGGATAAGAAAGCGCGTCACGTAGGGCGCGTCGAACACCTGTTCGCCAGAAGCGGTGATCGCCGGCGCGAGCCCCAGCAGGTAGTACTCCTCCTCCACATACCCGCCCCCCTCGAGGTCGACATACTCCGTGCCGTGCCTTGACGCAGACGCGAGAGGCAACCGGCCGCTGGGCGGCACCAAAGAGAATTGCGGCATGGAGGGCGTTTGCGCGCCGACGGGCGCGGCCATCGTCAGCACAAGCGACGCCGCCACGGACAGCCTGGGCGACCAAACCTCGCCCATGGGCTTCATTTCCACGTCCCGATGGTTTTCCCATTGGGCAACCGTAGCGCCTGGAGGGCGCCACCTGTCTTCGTCTCGTCCCTCATCGGCGCGAGTTGCAGGTCGACCTTATCGCCCGGCTTGAGCGTATTGGCCATCCAGCCCTGACGCATCAGGATATTCGGGCCGCCGGCCTCGATCGCCCAGGTCTCAGTCTTGTCCCCGGCCAGTACATCGACGAATAACCAAACGTGAGGATTTCTAAACTGCACCTCACTGACTGTGCCGGCAATCGCGACGAGCTTCGACATGTCGAAGGCTGAGTAGGAATGGTGGGCAAGCGCAGCCGGTGCTGCCGAACCCAGGAGCGCCAAGCCGAACAGCATGGATTTGAGATTCACTTCGTGTCTCCTTGATTTTTGTTGTTCGCTTGGTTCAGGTTGCGACGCTCGGGAATCGTCGTGATTTCCGCGCCCGTCACCGGATCGATCGACTCGTTATTGCTGTCCTCGCAGACAAACTCCATGAACTCGACCCCCTTGGGCGCACGGCGGAAAGTCAGCGGCGCCCACTGCCATGGCTTGACCAGCGCATCCGGGTCTTCGACCCTGCCGTCCACCTGCAGCAAGCCTTCGTCATTGATGAAGATCCGCTCTTTGATAATCATGCGCGGACCGTGGCCGAGCGCATCGTCGGCATGCCCATACTCACCCAACGTGGTCTCCTGCCGGATATGGGTCGTCTCGACGACCAACACATTTTCCTCCCAGCGTGCGACCGAATGGCCCTCGAACGTCGAGGGCGCTTCCTCGGGATTGGGGTGGGCGCGCCCATCCAGGTAAATGCGACGCGTCTCGCGCAGGAATTCTTGCGCCCAATTTATTTGTGTCGGCGTCTGCATGATCTCTACGGCGTAAGGCCCGACCATGTTCGTTGGCATGCCCAGCACCTTGCACGACGTCTTGAATTCACTGCCCACTTTGGCGAGCGCTTCAGCGCGTTTCCTGGCGCTCTCGAGATAGACCCCCTTGAGTTCCGGCGTGGTGCCGAACGGAGGGCCGACATTGGTATCGGGGTTATCGGCACCGGTGCTGTTGACGAGGGGGTCTACGGAGCTCCCCACTGGCATCCACAGACCGCTGAGGTCGGGCGGTCCGGCTTTCGGCTTGGCCACGCTGGACGTTGCGGGGGGCGTTGCGGCGATGGCGAACAAGGGATTCGCGGATGCGGCCAGAATAGCCAGCAGCGCGATCACTGCGTGAACAAGAGGGAGCGTTTTCATAGGCATGACCTGCGTCTTTTTCTACACGTTGGTAGTGCTGAGGATGTTTGGCGGCGTGGATGGCCGCTCAGAAGCTCACCCAGGCGATGAGCTGGAAGTAGGTATTCGTCGATGCGCTCCCACTCTGGTTGCCACCGTTGCCGAGCCACTTCTCGGGCTTGTAGAAGCCGATGAGGGGCGAGAGCGTGATGTTGTCCGTCACCATCCAGTCCAGGAAGAAGTCGACCTCACGTGCGCTGAAGTCCTGCTCCCCACGCCGGGAAAGCTGGTGGTAGTCGAAAGCCATCGCGTTAAGCGTCAACTTGTCGGTCGGCATGACCGAGAGCAACACATCATGGATCTGCATGTTCGAAGTCACTGAACCGGCGTAATTCACCGCGACTTCACCTTGGTAGCGTTTGCGAAAACCGCCTTGGAACAGGAAGTCCCAGCCCTCGGAATAGCGCGTATAGCGATAGCTCACCGTCGGTTGCCATTTGGCATCGGCGAAGGTGTAGCCCGCGTCGAAGAACATCGCCCGCTGCGACCCCGAGCGTTTTTCCTGGCGCGCCACTTCGAACGCGAAATCGGCGTTCTCGATGCCGGCATTGCCCTGGCCACGAATGCTGTAGATGTCCATGCCCTTGCGTTCACCCCGATCGCCAAAGACGTATCGCTCTTCGACATCCAGACCACGCACGTACGTTGAACCGATCGAGCCGCTGGGCGTCGTGTAGTCGACGGTGGCGGCCGCCACTTCGGTCTTGGACTGCCCGGGATTATCCGACTTCAACCAGATCAAGCTGCCATGCAGGCCCTGCCTGCCGCCCAGCTTCAAGACTGCCGTATTCCCGAACGCCAACCGCGGGCCGAGGTAAAAGGCACCGCCGCGATTGAACCGGCCATCCGCTACGCCCTCGATGGGGTTGAAAGCGTTCCCCGGGGCGAACCCATCATCGGTGATCAGAAAGCCGTCCACCGTCACGATCTGTCGGCCAAAAGAAAAATCAACGCCGTCCGTGCCCAACGCCGGAATCAGGTCACCTGACTTCCAGCCCAGGTAGGCATCTTCCACTGCGGTTTCTCTTTCGTTTCCGGCGGTGATCGCTCCTGCGTCGCCGTCGCCCCATGACCCCGTACTGATCAGGCTGAACCCGCCGTAGATCGAGCCGGCGGCGATCTGATCCGTCGTGCCGCTGAGACCATATTTGGCGAACCCTTCCTGCCATCGCATGGTGCCGGGCTCCCGCTGCGGGTCGCCGAGGTAGTTCTTGCTACTACCGAACCAGCCAAATCCCGCCCAAAACTCGGCGTTAAGGACGGTCCCACCTTCGTTGTCGTTGTACAACTCGTAGCCCTGTGCCTGCGGCTCGAACGCGCAGACGGCAACCAGCGAAAGCAATGGAGCGTAACGGGGGGTGCGCATGACGTCTCTCCTGTTTTTATATTTATGAGGCGAGTCATGAGTGTTCCGATTCGGCTCGCCCATGCGGTAGCCCAAATCAGCATGTGCACGGGGTTGGCCACCCATTTCCTTGGCGCTATTTCTCCCTGCTGAAAAACATGTCCAGAGGCTTGAACGGTTGCCGTTTTGGGCTACGGCCTGCCCGTGCGTGCGCCCTATGCTGGGGCCATAAGAACGCATAAGAACGAGGCATCCGTCATGACCCCAATACCGCTGTTACGTCAGGGGCTTTGCCTGCTGACCATCGTCGCCTGCAGTGCCCTGCCGTCCCTGGCCACTGCCCACCATTCATTCGCGCTGTTCGACCAGACCAAGACGGTCACGGTCAAGGGCGTGGTCGAGCGCTTTGCCTGGACCAATCCCCACATCACGATTTACCTCGATACGCCCGGCCCACCGGCCCAGCGTTTCAAGATCGAGACGGGCAGCGTCAACGCGTTGCAGCGTGCGGGCTGGAGCGCAGACTCGATCAAGGCCGGCGAGAGCGCCGAGGTGTCCTTCAGGCCGCTGAAAAACGGTGACCCGGGCGGACTGCTCGTGGAGATCAAGATCGGTGACGTCGTGCTCACGGGCGGCGGATAGGGGAACTCCCTCGCCTGATGACCACGGAACCAAACCGAACAAGCCAGCCAGCAGCGTGGAGACGTTTCAATGAAACCGACACGAACCTTGAGCGCAGCAACGATCTTCCTCGGCGTCGTCCTCGTGACGGTCGCCGGGGTGTGCAACGCAGCCACCTCGAAAACCCAGGACAACACTCCCCCGGATATCAGTGGCACCTGGGAAAGAACCCCGGACGACTGGTTCGGTGAGAACCCGGACGATCCGGTGCACCCAGGCGGCCCGATGGACCTGAAGGAACCCTATGCCCGCGAATACGCCGCGCTGAAAAAGAAACAAGCCGCCGCGAACGAAGCCGGCACGCCCTTGGCCACGACAAGTTCCCGGTGCCTGCCCGAAGGCATGCCGACGATGATGGCGGCGCTGTTTCCGATCCAGATCATTCACGACGACAAGCAGGTGATTGTCCTCGGCGAGTACCTCCAGCAGGTGCGCCGGATTCTCCTGGACCAAGCCATGCCGCCCAAAGAGAAGCTCGACCCCAAGTACCAGGGTCATTCCCGCGGCCATTGGGAAGGCGACACCCTCGTGGTGGAGACGCAACGTGTGCGAACCGACGTGACGTTTTATGACGTTCCCCACAGTGAGGCGATGACGATCACCGAGCGCATCAGGCTAAAGGGCCCGGACCACCTGGAAAACCAGGTGGTGATCGAGGATCCGCAGGTGCTGAACACCCCGTATCGCTTCACGTTCGACTACAAGCGCTCCAACTACGCCATTCAAGAATACGTTTGCGAGAACAACCAGATCGTGATCGACAGCGAGGGCAAGGCGTCCCTCAGCCGTGAGTGAAGCCCTGCCGCGAGGCCAGGGTTGGGGCTGCAGCGCAGCCCAGCGGGAGCAAGCTCCCTCGCCACAAAGGGCGGTGTTTGCCACGAATGAGTGGGCAACATCATGGAACTGATTACTCCACACCGCCCAGCCACACACAAAACCGTGGCGAGGGAGCTTGCTCCCGCTGGGGTGCGCAGCGCCCCCAAACCAGACTGATTTTGCTCCTTTGGAGATGACCGGATGGAACGACCGATGACCACCAGCCTCCTGCGGCCGACGCTGCCCGGCGTCCTGCTGTCGCTGATCCTTGGCTCGAACGCGTTTGCCGAGGTGCCGCGCATGCCCACGGCCATTGCCATGCCACCTTCCAGCGAGCCACCGCTGTCGTCGGCGAAACGGCCAGGCACGGAACACAGCGATCTCGACAAGTACGGCTACGTCGAGGAGGAGCTTTACCTGCAAGGCGTCGCCCCGGCGATTACCGCCGCAGGCAAAACCCTCTTCGAGGCGCCCTACACCACGCGCATCCTGGTACGTAAACCGGCGGACCCCGGGCGGTTCAACGGCACCGTGGTGATCGAGCCGTTCAGTTGGTTTGGCGAACGTGGCGCCGGATGGATCCTGACCCGCGACTACTTGCTGCGACGTGGCTACGCGTACGTGGGCTACACGTTGAACATGAACAAGCCGGCCGTCGATCCCAAGTTCCTCTCGGACACCCCGGCCGCCGAAGCGGAGCAAATTGCCCAGTACGGACAGATCGTGAACTTCGAGTTCATGCGCCGCTTCGACTATGCCCGCTATGCGCCGCTGGGTACCTACTACGACCCGCAGCGGTTCACCCGTGGCGAAGGCCCCGACCCGTTCGTGCCCCAGTCACAAGGGATCGCGGCGCAGCTGGCGTTGCTGCTCAAAACCAATGCCGCGCAGGGCCCGTTGGCAGGCCTGAATGTGCAACGCGTCTACGTCAACAGCTGGGCGGTGACCGCGCAGGTCTGGATGGACTACCTCGACCAGGGTCGGCACCAGCAATGGCGCATGCCCGACGCTCGGCCGTTGATCGATGCCTACATGACGGGACGCATGGCCTATGGCGAGGTGGGCGGCGACGTCATCCGGCTGCCTCGGCAAATGCCCGATGGCGTGCCGTTCGTGACCGTCTACAGCCAATCCGAACTGATGCATGACGTCATCGAAGGCATCGACCTGCCGCCGGACACCGACAGTCCGCAGCTTCGCTATTACGAAGTGACCGGCATGCCCCATCTGCGGCTGGCCGACCTCGGCACGGAACATACCGAACTGTTCGCCGCCGACGTCGGCAAAGGCGACGATCCACGGTGCCGGACGCTGTACGACGAGCCGGCGGAACTGGTCGTCTCGGCCCTCCTCGATGGCATGGACCAATGGGTGCGCGAAGGCAAAGCCATGCCGAAGGCCCCGCGAGTCGTGCGCGAGGGCAACGTCGCCGTACGCGACCCCGCCACCGGCAACCTGCAAGGGGGTGTGCGCCCGCCGTGGGTCCAGGTGCCCAGTGCGACCTACCTCACGGACCAGGAGACCGACTGCGGCCTGATCTACGACACCAAGGTGCCCTATTCCAAGGACGTGCTTGGCCAGCGCTATGGAAGTTTCAGCCGCTACGAACAGGCGTTCGAAGACGCTAAGGATCTCTCGATCAAGCAAGGCTTTCTCCTTCCGGAAGATGCAACGGGCCTGCGTCCGATCGCGAAACCTCAAGACTTCTAACCCAACGCGGAAGCAAAGCAGATGTCATCAGAACTCATCATCGCCTGGATCTACGCGTCGCCGCTAAGCACAGCCATCAGGGACATGTTCTGGGTCGTGCCCACCGTCCAGAGCGTTCATATCGTCGCCATCGCGGTGATCTTCGGCGCCGCGGTCATCTCCGACCTCAGGCTCGCCGGCGTATTCGCCACCGATGAGCCCATGGGTGGCGTCGTGCGCCGCTACTACCCGTGGATGCGCGCCGCCCTCATCGTCCTGCTCCTCAGTGGATTGGTCATGGTCATTGGCGAGCCCGACCGCGTGCTCGTCAACACAACGTTCTGGCTGAAGATGTTTCTGGTCGTCGCCGTGTTCACGCTGACCTGGTTGGTCCGGCGTCCGTTGCTGCGCACTGTCGACCCCGCATCAAGCGACGACGAAAAGCCGCCCATCAGGGTTTTGGCCTGGCTGTCGATTGTCCTGTGGTGCGTCGTGATCTTCTGCGGTCGCTGGATTGCCTACTGATCCCAGCGTTTTCAATGTTTTTTTCAGGTATTCGCCATGGACATCCAATCGATACTGCAAGCCCTCGAGGACACCACGGTCGCGGCCCGGATCAGAGAGTCGGGCTCGATTTTTCCAAACCTGGAGTCGGTGCATGTGATCGGCATCGCCCTTGTGTTCGGGACCATCGCCGTCGTCGACTTGCGCCTGCTCGGCATCGCCTCCCATCGTCGAAGCGCGCTCCGGCTGATCCAGGAGTTGTTGCCCTACACCTGGGTTGCCTTCGCAGCCTGTGTGGTCACCGGCCTGCTCATGTTCGCCTCCAATGCCACCACCTATGCGCAGAACAGCGTGTTCTGGTGGAAGATGGGCCTGTTGCTGCTGGCGGGCCTCAACATGGCAATCTTCCACCTGGGCGCCTATCGGCGGATCGACGAATGGGACACGATCCTGCCGCCCCCCGGCCAGGCCCGCGTGGCCGGTTTCTGCTCGTTGGCGCTGTGGGCGTGCGTGATCGGCCTCGGGCGCTGGATCGGGTTTGTCTGATGGCTCGCCTGTCGCGAACCTGGCCCTGCGCTGACCCCAACGGCGCGAACAAGGTCGTGCGCCCGGCTTCCGGCCGCTGGGAATCGCTGGCCCTGCTGCTGGCGGCCCTGGCAATCATCGCCAGCGTGACAGGCTATGTGCTGCTGCGCCCAAAGCACCCCGGCCCGCCGATACCCTTGGGCTGGCAAGTGCGTTCCTTCGATGGGCTGGGTGCGGTCGACCAGGCCATCCACAGCGCTCTGCTACCTGCTGGGGAAGAAATCATCTGGAACAACAACGACACCGGCGGTTGGATCACCCTGGAACGTGCCCAGGAAATTTGGCTGCCACCCTTCTACCGCGACGCCTTCTGGAAGACCAACGGCCAAGTCCATTGGCAGTTGATCCTGCCTGGCGGCCATCTGCCCCATGCCGGTTCCGACGACGGGCACGAGGACGACGCGCCGGCCCCGGCCACCAGCGAGGTGTCGCAAGCCACCCAGGGCCAGGGCGCCACGGTCTACTACGGCGCCGCCGGCCGCGCGCCTGGCCAGAGCGCCTACTTGCTCGTCATTGGCCACGCCCATGCCGGCGTCATGTGGGCCAACCAGGCGACGATCTGGGTCCACCCCGACCCGAACGCGCCCTACCCCGGCATCGTCAAGCCCGAATCGCTGGTCGGCAAAGGTTGGCGCCAAGTCATCCCTTATGACGGCGCCAGTGAAGTCGAACGCGTAAAAGGAAACCAGCCATGACCGTTTCTCCGAAGCACCGCGCGATATGGCGCCGTTGCCTTGCGCTGCTGATGCTGATACCCGCCATCGCACTCGCCAGCCCGACTGTGCCCCTGGGCAAAAAGCTCAAGATTGGCGTCACCTTGCACCCCTACTACAGCTTCGTGGCGAATATCGTCGGTGATCGGGCCGAGGTCGTGGCGCTCATCCCGGCGCAAGCGAATCCGCACAACTATCAGCCGCAGCCGGACGACATCACCCGGGCGATGACGCTCGATGCTCTGGTCGTCAACGGCATCGGCCACGATGAATGGGCCTCTCAGATCGTCAAGGCGGCCGGTCGGGGAACGACGCTGCCGATCATCCAGGCCAATGCCTCGGTGGCCCTGATTCCCATCGGCGGTGACCAGGGCGGTGCCAAGGTGGTCAATCCGCACACGTTCGTCTCCACCACCGCAGCGATACAGCAGGTCTTCGAAATCGCTCGCCGGTTGGGGGAGCTGGACCCGGGCAACGCTGCGACGTATCGACACAACGCCCTCGCCTATGCCGCACGCATCCGAGCATTACGGGCCGGTTTCATGACCCGCTTCGCCGCTCTGGATCTGTCAGCGTTCCGCTGCGCGACCACCCATGCCGGCTACGACTACATGATGCAGGAGTTCGGCCTGTTCGTGAGGGCCGTGATCGAGCCTCGTCACGGCGTCGCGCCGACCGCGCGCCAGTTGGCCAACACCGTCGATGCGATCAAGAAGGCCAATGTGCGGGTGCTGTTTGCCGAGAAAAACTTCTCGCTCGACCTCGCCAAACCTATTGAAGCCGCGACCGGCGTGAAGGTCTTTGCCCTGTCGCACATCACCGGCGATACCTACAGCGCGGACGAGTTCGAGGTGGCGATGCGCGAAAACCTCGAGACCTTGGCCGAAGCCATTGAGTTTACGCAGCGATGAAAGAGGAACAGGTCATGCGCGGTCCCGCCATCGTGTTCGATAACATCTGCCTGCAACTGGGCGGTACGCAAGTGCTCGACGACGTCAGTTTTCGGGTGGAAGCCGGTGCCCTGCACTGCCTTGTCGGCCCCAACGGCGGCGGCAAGACGTCACTGGTGCGCACGCTGCTGGGCCAGATGCCGCATACGGGAACGGTCCGCTTCGAGGGGGAGGTGACGACACCCATGGGCTATGTCCCGCAATTGCCGGACCTCGACCGCAACGTGCCGATAACGGTCAACGATCTCATGGCCCTGCTCGGCCAACGCCGGCCGGCCTTCCTGGGCTCGAACCGATCCGCCAAGGCGACCCATGCCGAGGCCTTGGCGCGTACCGGCGTGGCAGGCATGGGCGCCAAGCCCTTTGGCAGCCTGTCCGGTGGCCAGCGCCAGCGCGTGCTGCTGGCCCAGGCGATCAGCCCGGCGCCCTGGCTGTTGATCCTCGACGAACCGACCGCTGGCATCGACGAACCCGGCGTGCATCTGGTGGAGGCGCTGGTGGCCGAGTTGCACGGTCGAGGCGTCACCATCCTGTGGATCAACCATGACCTGGAACAGGTCCGGCGCATCGCCCAATCGGTGACCGTCATCAACCGGCGAGTGCTGTTCCATGGTGCACCCGACCAGATCGCGTATTCGCTGGAGGGGAGCCAATGAACGCCCTGTACGACTTCATTCGCAACCACCTGCAGGCGCTCGCCGCCAGTGGCCTGCTGCCGCAGCCGTTCGAGTACGAGTTCGTGATCAATGCACTGCTCTGCGCGGTGCTGATCGGCCCGCTGCTGGGCGTGCTGGGGTCGATGGTGATGATCAAGCGCATGGCGTTCTTCAGTCAGTCCGTCGGCAATGCGGCGATGACCGGTGTCGCCATTGGCGTGCTGATCGGCGAAGCCTATACATCCCCCTACTTCTCGATGTTCGGCTTCTGCTTGCTGTTTGCCCTGACGTTGAAGTACACGCAGCATCGCACCACGCTGGCCAATGACACGCTGATCGGCGTGTTCCTGTCCATCTCCCTGGCGGTCGGGGCCTCACTGCTGCTGTTCGTCTCGGCCAAGATCAACACCCACGTGATGGAAAGCGTGCTGTTTGGTTCCATCCTCGCGGTGGACCACATCGACATGAATGTGCTGCTTGGCGTCACGGCACTGTGTGCGCTGCTGGGGTTGCCGCTGTACAACGGCATGCTGTTGGCCAGCCTCAACCCAAGCCTGGCCCACGCCCGCGGCGTGCCGGTGCGAAGCGTCGAGTATGTGTTTGTCGTGCTGGTCACCCTGGTGACGGTCGCTTGCCTGAAAATCATTGGTGCCGTACTCGTCGAAGCCCTGTTGCTCATACCGGCCGCGGCAGCACGCAACATCAGCCGTTCGCTGCCGGGGCTGGTCGCGCGCGCCATTCTGATTGCGACCTTCTCCTGCGTGGTGGGCATCCTGGCGCCGATGCAATTCCACATTCCCGTACCGACGGGCGGCGCCATCGTGATAGTTGCCGCCCTGGTGTTCGTCGCCACCACCGTCATGCGCGCCACTACGTCCCGGTTCAGGGGGGCCAGCGTATGAACAGGAAGGGGTTATACAGGTCCTGGTTGGCGCTGCTGCTGGGCCTCTCGTGTTCGGCCTTTGCCGATACCGGCAGGCAGCAAGTGCTGGTCGCATTGCCTGCCGTCTATGCGCTCACATCCGCACTTAGCGCCGGCACGACCCTGGAGGTCGTCCGCGTTCCGGTGGACGTGGCCGTGCCCATGGAAAGCCAGGCCAACGCGTTGTCGCGCCTCGACGCTGCGATGTTCCAACAGGCCGAAGCCGTGGTCACCCTCAGCAGTCTCTGGCGCGCGGACCCGCTGTACGCGACAGCACGCCGCCACAACCTGCGGATCGCCGAGATCGATGCCTCGCGCTCATGGGACAGCATCAAGCCCGGCGTGGCTGCGACCCGTGCGCCAGCGAACGACGTGCCCTGGGCCGCCGCGAGCGATGTGGATCAGGGCTCATCGCCGTACGCCTGGCTCGGCCCCGTCAATGCCATGCGCATGTCGGCGTTGATCGCCGCCGACCTGGCACGCCTGGCCCCTGCCGATGCGCCGCGCATAGAACACAACCTCGCCGCGCTCGAAAGTCGTTTGCGCCGGCTCAAGGCCGACTACGGTGCCCGGCTGACGGCGGTACCGGATCTGCGCGTGCTGTCGCTGGCCAATGAGTTCATCTACCTGTTCGGCGAGTTCGGCGTCTTTGTCGACGGTTGGTTCGTTCGACAGGACATCGACTGGAGCGACACCGACCGCGCCGCACTGACCCAATACCTGCGCGAGCGTGACATCCACGTGGTGGTCCACAAATGGGCACCGGAAGCCAGGATTGCCAAGGCCATCGAGGACGGCGGGGCACGGCTGCTGATACTCGATACGGGCAACCCGGGAATGCTCGCCGACACGGCCAACGGGTACGAAGCACTCCTGGGCTCGAACCTGGAAGCCTTGCTGGCGGCCTTCGCCGAGACTGGCAACGACAACACGAAGGGCGACGGTCAGTCGCCTCCCCAATGATCGATCTTGACGGCGAGACGTTATGAAACTCATGGATTCAGCACTGCGGATACCGATGGCAGGCGCTCTACTGGTCTGCCACGCAGCCTTCGCCCACGGCCCCGTCTTCGATTGCTATATCAAGGGCGATGGCCGGGTGGCGTGCGAGGCCGGCTTCACCGATGGCAGTTCGGCCGTCGGAAGACAAATCCATGTCCAGGACCCGAGCAACAAGGTGTTGCTCCAAGGTGAGATCGACAAGGACAACACCTATACCTTCCAGCCCCCCGCCGGGAATTACTCGGTGGTATTCCTCGGCGGAGCCGGCCATGAAATCACGATTCAGTCTTCCGACATTTCAAGGTAAAAACGACCATGACGTTCAAACGAAAACTGCTCCAAGCCCTGGCCGCTACGACATTCACTGGCTTGACCGGCGCTGCCCAGGCCCATTTCCAGATGCTCTACCTCGAAGAAACGGCACTGCAGCGCGCGGAAAAACTCGAGTTCGCGCTGGTGTTCACTCATCCGTTCTCGGGCGGCCCCACCATGGACATGGGTGCACCTCGGTCCTTTAGCCACACCAGCGCCCACGGCGCGGAAAAAATCGACCTGCGCCAGTACTTGCGCCCCGTCGAGTGGCAGAGTCGCGACAACCGAACGACGGCCTATCGTGCCTCGATTCCGCGAGAGGTGGTGCGTTCACTGGGTGACCATATCTTCGTACTCGAACCCGAGCCCTACCTGGAAACCGAGGAAGACGTGTACATCCAACAGTTCACCAAATTGATCGTGAACGTCGGCGGCGTCCCCAGTAACTGGGCAGAACCACAAGGGCTGCCGGTTGAGATCCAGCCATTGAACAAGCCTTACGCCAACTGGACGGGCGGTGTGTTCCGCGCCGTGGTGCTCGCCGACGGCAAGCCTGTGCCGTTCGCCGAAGTCGAAATCGAGTACGTCAACCATTCCGTTGATCTCGAGAAAAACGCCTTTGGCCAGCAAGACTATGTCATGGCGCCCCAGGCTTCATTCAAAGCCCACAGCACATACTCGGACGCCCAAGGCATCGTGACCATTGGCCTGCCCCGGGCCGGCTGGTGGGGCATTGCGGCGCTCGACATCGGCGCGACGAAAACCCACAAGGGCAAACCCCTGTCGCAAGACGCAGTGCTGTGGGTGCAGGCCAGGGACATGAAGTGACCAGGCCCGCTCAGGGGCCTCAGTGTGCCTGGGACGGCCATTTGGTTTCGAGCTGCAGCGCCTTGCGGATACCCGAATCCAGCAAGCGCGCCGGAGCAAAGCTGCGCAGGAACTGCAACTGACCGGCCGCCTTGCCAGCGGTATAGCGCAACTTCGGCCGTGCGGCGCGCGCGACCTGGAGCACCACATCGGCCACCACGTCGGGACCGTCGGCGGTCGCCATGGCCTGGTTCACCACTTTGGTCACTTTTATCCGAATGTCCGCGTACACGTCGAGCTTGGCGTCGGGCTGGAGGTTGTTGTTCTCGAATTGGGTCTTGGTATAGCCGGGCTCGACCACCGTGACCCTGATGCCGTGTGTACGCAACTCGTGATCCAGCGCCTGGGAATAACCTTCCACCGCGTGCTTGCTGGCCGAATAGAGCGCGGCATAAGGAACAGGCACGACGCCGAGGATGGAGCCAATGTTGATGATGCGTCCAACACCCTGGCGTCGCATATGCGGCACCACCGCACGAGTCGTGCGTACGATGCCGAGGAAGTTGGTATCGAAAAGGGCCTTGGCCTGCTCGATTGAGCTCTCTTCCGCCGCTGCGGGCGCAATGCCAAAGCCGGCGTTGTTGACTAGCAGATCGATCCGCCCCTCCAATCGAAACAGCTCCTGGATGGCCGCTTCGACGCTGGCATCGTCGGTGACGTCCAGCATCAGCAGTGGAAAGCCCTGGTGGCCGGCACGCGCGCCTCGCCGGCTGGTGCCATAGACGTTGTAGCCTGCCGCAACGAGCTTATGGGCGATGGCTTCTCCGATGCCGGATGAAGCGCCAGTCACCAACGCCACGGGTTTATTGATCATCATGAGTTTCCTTCCGGTTATCGAGGTTATCCGGTCAGAAGATCGCAACTGTGGTTGTCCAAGGATCCGACATCAGCGCGCTTCATTGACTGGCAGGGTTATGATGATGATCATAATCGTAGCAGTCAATGATTTTGATGCCGATCGACATCAATAAGGCCAAGCGCCGCACTCAGTGATCAAGGGCCCTCTTTTTCACAGGGCCCGAAACCGCTTCATCAAGCGATCAGATCGTTGGCATTAAGCGTGTTGACGCCCGTCAGCTGGATTTCAAAATCCGCCGCCAAATCACCATTGATGTTGCCGTACAGCACCTGGTCGACGAAGCGCAGTTGCCCTGCTGCGGTGAAGCCATTGGAATCGATGAAGCTGAACGTGTCGGCAAACGCGGTCAGGAGATTGGCATCGAGTTTCGACAGGTCCAGCTTGTCGCCCTGCAGGCTGCTGAAGTCGGAAACGGTATCACGCAAACTCCCTATGCCCAGCTCACCCAGCGTATTAAAGACAAAACGGTCGCTTCCGGTTCCGCCGGTGAGGCTGTCAGTTCCCAGGCCGCCGCTCAACATGTCGTTGCCCGCCCAACCGCTCAGCACGTTGTTGCCGTCGTTACCGATCAGCACGTTGTCCAGGGCATTACCGCCGCCTTTGAGGTGAGCGCTACCGGTCAAGGTAAGGTTCTCCAGATTGGCGCCCAGGCTCCACTTCTGTGAGGAGTGCACGGTATCGATTTCACCGGCCAGGGTGCTGGTTTCGCTAACGATATCCTCGAGGTTATCGACCACATAGGTGTCGTTGCCGGTACCGCCAACAAGTGTGTCGATACCGCTGCCGCCGTCCAACGTGTCGCTGCCCGCCCAGCCGCTCAGCTCGTTGTTGCCGGCGTTGCCAATCAGTACGTTGTCCAGGGCGTTACCGCCGCCTTTGAGGTGAGCGCTGCCGGTCAGCGTGAGGTTCTCCAGATTGGCGCCGAGGCTCCATTTCTGTGAGGAGCGCACGGTATCGATTTCACCGGCCAGGGTGCTGGTTTCGCTGACAATATCCTTGAGGTCGTCGACCACATAGGTGTCGTTGCCGGTACCGCCAACAAGCGTGTCGATGCCGCTGCCGCCGTCCAACGTGTCGCTGCCTGCCCAACCGATCAGCTCATTGTTGCCGGCGTTGCCGATCAGCACGTTGTTCAGGGCGTTACCACCGCCTTTGAGGTGAGCGCTGCCGGTCAGCGTGAGGTTCTCCAGATTGGCGCCCAGGCTCCACTTCTGTGAGGAGCGCACGGTATCGATTTCACCGGCCAGGGTGCTGGTTTCGCTGACAATATCCCTGAGGTCGTTGACCACATAGGTGTCGTTGCCCGCGCCACCGATCAGTGTGTCCCACCCGGCTCCACCGTTCAGCACGTTGTTGCCGGCGTTGCCAGTCAGCACGTTGTTCAGGGCATTGCCACTGCCGTTAATGGACGCGGAACCGGCCAGGATCAGGTTTTCCAGGTTGGCGCCCAGCGTCCAGCCTACCGAAGAACGCACGGTGTCGATTTCGCTTGCCAGGGCGCTGGTTTCGCTGACGACATCCTTGAGGTTGTCGACCACGTAAGTGTCATTGCCCGCCCCCCCCATCAAGTTATCGATACCGCTGCCGCCATCCAGTGTATTGGCACCGGCGTTACCGTCGATGCGATTGTTCAAGGCGTTACCCGTGCCGTTGATATTGGCGCTTGCGCCAAGCCTCAACGTCTCGAGGTTGGCACCCAGGACGTAACTGACGGACGAAATGACAGCATCGATTTCGCTGGCCAAGGTGCTGCTTTCCTGCACCTTGTCACCGATGCTATCGATGACATAAGTGTCGTTGCCAGCCCCACCGATCATCGTATCCTCACCGGCGCGACCGTTCAGGACATTGGCCAATGCATTGCCGATCAGTGTGTCGCCATTGGCCGAGCCGAATGCGTTTTCAATTTTGGCACCGTAGGCGATCGCCAGTCCTTCATTGAAGGCCGTCTGGGTGTCGAGGTTCAGAAACGCTTGGCCGATCTTGCTGAACTGGCCTTCATTCAAGTTGATACGGACTGCTGCCAACTGGTTGCTCGCATCGATCGTGTCAACGCCGCCGGCGTCCCAGATCGTCTCGAAAACCGATTGGCCGGACTCCCAGCGATACGTGTTATTGCCGGTCTGCCATTGAGTGTTGGCCCCATAGAGACTTTGGATGGCGGCAATATCCAGCACCATGGGGGTGGTGGGCTCATAGGAATACGAGGTGTTGTAACTCATGATGGTATTGCGAACGTCATCGAACTGATCTGCAAGCACCGTGGTGTTTGACAGACTTTGGGAGAACGGATGCTTGAGACCAAGTGCATGGCCGATCTCATGCATGAAAACCAGATAGTCGTAGGTGCCCTTGTCCGGGGCCGGGTTATTCGTCACTGGCCCGAGCCAGACATCACCGCCGCTGGGCGTATCGGCGGGAAAATAGCCCCAGGCTGCGGTGTCGCTATCCATATTCAGATAGCCACCGAACCGCAGGTCGCCTACCGCAGTGTAGGATTCGCTGACCTGGGTGAATTTGATGTTGGCGATCGAACCCCACATGCCGAGCGCACTGGTAATGCCGTTTTGCTGGGCTGACGTCAGGACGTAGCTGGCCTCATACTCATTGTCACTGCTGTAGGAGCGAACAAAACGCGAAGTCTCAGTCATGAAACTGTACGTCAGGGGTGTGGTGAACGTACCGGTGCTCCAGGTGTTGCCCATCCAGTAGGTACCAACCAGCAAGCTGTCGACTTGTGCATTGCCGGTCAGCGTTGCCGACGAAGTGTATGAATAACCAACCGGAGTGGGCATGTGAAGTCTCCTGTGAGCAATCTGCGGCCTTCCGAAATGTGGCCGCTACAAAAAAGGGGGTATTTTGCATTAGAAACAGCAAAAGTGATATTGCTTAGCCATCTTTTATATCTTGAATCCACTGAACTATGGCGCAACCAACCACTCATTGGCCCGGCGAATATCTCCATCTCCCAATCGCCCGCTCCAGCGATGCAATACCAGCAAACTGGTCACGAACTTGTATTGGGACTGATAGAAATCACGCCGTGCACGAAACTCTTCCTTGATGCTATCGAGCACATCGACCGCATTCTTGACGCCGTAGCCGAAGGCTTTTTCCGTGGCTATCCGTGACTTTCCAGCCGATTCCAGCGCGCGACGCGTTGCCTTGATCCGACTGAGTTCGGCCGTCATGCCAAGATAAGCCGTGCGGGTTTCCTTGATGACCTGGCGTCGCAAGGCTTCCAGTTCTTGCTGGGCGACTTCCTTGTCACTTTCGGAACTCGATACCCGTGCACGGGTAGAACCGCCGCTGTAGAGCGGCATTTGCAAGTCCAGGGAAGCAACGAGGTTGTCCGAGCGCGGCGTCACGGCGCCTTCATAGCCGATGTCGCTGCGTTGCGCCGTCAAGTTCAGCCCCAGCCGAGGCAGATGCCCCGCCTTGTTTTCAGCGATGGCCGCCTCGGCGGCGCGGACACTGTGCTCGCGGGCGTGCAGCGCCGGGTTGCTGTCCAGCGCCGCCTGCACCCAATCGTCTTGTGCTTGCGCCGGCAGACTGAAGGCTGGATTGTCGCCAATGCGCTTGAATCGCTCGCTGACATCGCGCCCCACCAGTTCAGAGATGGCCTCACGACTGACCAGGACCTTGTTGCTGGCTTCGATCTCGTCAGCCTTGAGCGCGTCCACCCGCGCTTCAAGATCCAATGCGTCGGTGACCATCGCCATCTGCCGGGCGTACAAGGCCTTGACGCGCTTGAGGTTACGTTCGGTCGCCTCCAGTTCGCTGCGCACCAGCGACAATTCGTCTTCCGCCGCAAGCACGGCGAAGTAGCGCTCGGACAGATCAATGCTGGCCTGCACCCGGGTATCGTCGGACTCATAGCCACTCTGCCGGGTCAACTCGATGTACTTCTGGTAACTGCGCCAGACCTGCGGGTCATAGATCACCTGGTTGAGCACCACGGCCATGCGCTTGCCGTTGTACTGGATACGGTTCAGGTCATCGTCGCGCCGACTGCGGTTGAGGCTGCTGCTGGCATTTAGCTGCGGCAGCAATTGGCCAAAGGCTGCGCGTTCTTTGCCCTCGCCGCTCCGGGTCAGGGCTTGTGCCCGCAGGACGCGCGGATCGGCCCCCTGCGCTTCCTGATGCAACTGCCACAGGTCGACATAAGTGTCGTCAGCGAGGACTCCCAACGGCACGAGGGCCAGGCACATCATGATCAAGCACTTCATTTCAGTCCTCGATCAACGAACGCGCGAACACGTTGCTCGCCGGCTGTATCAAATATTGCAACAGCGTCCGCGCGCCCGTATTGACCAGCACTTCGACCGGCATGCCCGGCACCAGGGTAAGGTTGCCCAGCGTCTGGCGCCCTTTGTCCGTCAGGGCCACGCGTGCCAGGTAATAGGCTGCGCCAGTGTCCTTGTTGATCAGGCGGTCTGCGGAAATCTGCACCAACCGTCCCTCGATGACGGGCGTGGTGCTGCTCTTGAATGCGCTGAAGCGAATGTCCGCCAACTTGCCCAAGGCAATGCGGTCGATGTCCATCGGCGACACTTGGGCCTCGACGATCAGCTCCTCGTTGGCCGGGACGATGTCCAGCAGCGCGGTGCCCGGGCTGACCACGGCACCCAGGGTGTGGACGGTCATGCCCATGACCATTCCGGACTCCGGCGCGAGGATATCGGTACGCTGATCGCGGTCCTGCAGGGTTGCCAATCGCTCGCGCAATTCGTATACCTTGGTCCGCGCATCGCCCAGCAGGCCGGCGACCTCGCTGGCGAAGGCCTTCTTCAACTGCAGGATCTTCAACTTCGCCTCGTCGACATGGACCCGCGCTTGCGCGATTTCGGACTGGCTTTCAGCGATTTCGGTTTGCAGGCGAGCGAGGCTGCGCTCCTGCTCGCGCAGCCGCTGTTTGTCCACGTAGCCTTCGGCAAGCAGTGCCCGCAAGTCGACTATTTCCTCTTGATAGGAGGCGGCCAGCATCTGTTTGCTGGCGATGATGGCCTTGAATCCGCGAACCTGTTCCTCGATTTGTCCGATGGTCGTCTCTTGCAAGCCGATTTCGCCCAGCAACGAGGTCCGTCGAGTCTGGAAAATTCGCGCTTCACTGTCGCGGGCTTCTTGTACCCGCGGGTCCGCGAGGTCCAGGGTCGGCACCGCCGCAGGTTCGGGCAGCGCGTCACGTTCAGCCTCCAACCGGGCCTGCAATTGGAGCGCGGCGATCAACTGGCTGCGGGTCGTTTCCATTTCCGAACGTGCCTGGGTATTGTCGAGCACCAACAACACATCACCGATTTTCACCAGATCCCCGTCGTGCACCCGCAGTTCGCGCACAATGCCACCTTCCAGATGCTGCACCGTCTTGCGGTAACTTTTGACCGTGACCACGCCCGGCGCGAGTGCCGAGCTGTCGAGCGGGGCCAACGCCGCCCAGCCACCGAACAGGCCAAAGGTGACCAGCAGCATGAGGTAGCCGACGCGGCGTATCGGCCTGTCATCGATGGGCAACGCGGCGGATGAGTGTTGAGTGTTTTGCATGAAATGGCTCATCCGTTTCCTACGGTTGAATCGCGGCAGCCTGGCGGGCCGCGGGTGTTGCGTCTCGCAGGCGTGCCAGGACCTGGTCCCGCGGCCCGAACAGACTCAGTTCGCCTTGATTGAGCACCAGCAGTTTGTCCACCTGCGCCAGCACCCCGGATCGATGGGTAATGACAAACACCGTGGCCCTGCTCTGCCTGAGCTTTTGCAGCGCCTCGGCGAGCATTTTTTCGCCGGCATCATCCAGGTTGGAGTTCGGCTCATCGAGCACCACCAGGCGCGGCTCACCGTACAAGGCGCGGGCCAGGCCGATACGTTGTCGCTGGCCGCCGGATAATCCACCGCCATTGGCACCGATCAAGGTGTCGTAGCCATCGGGCAGTTGCAGAATTAACTCATGGACTCCCGCCATGCGCGCGGCGGCGACCACGGCCGGTGCGTTCACCGTGCCAAAGCGGGAAATGTTCTGGCTGATCGAGCCTTCGAAGAGTTCGATGTCCTGGGGCAGATAACCGATGTACTGGCCCAACTCCTCCCGACGCCATTGGCTGATGTCCGCACCGTCCAGGCGTACGGTGCCAGCCAGGCACGGCCAAACGCCCAGCAATGCCCTGGCGAGGGTCGACTTCCCCGCGCCGCTGGGACCAATGATGCCCACCACCTCGCCTGCGCTCACCTGGAAATTCACGCCGCGAATAATCGGTTTGCGCGCATCCGGGGCCCCTGCCGAGAGGCCCTCGACGCGAATCGCCCCTTCAGGCGCCGGCAGCGGCATGCGCTCAGGCTCGGCGGCCACCTTGAGCAGCAATTCGTGCAACCGGGCGTATTGCGAACGGGCGCCCAGGAAGCCTTTCCATACGCCGATCAACTGATCGATGGGCGCCAACGCGCGCCCTAGCAAAATCGAGCCGGCAATCATCAGCCCGGACGAAATCTCGTGATTGATCGCCAAATAGGCGCCCAGGCCCAGCACCAGCGACTGAACGATTTGCCGGAACGTCCTGGACACCGAGGTCATGGTCGCGGCGCGGTCGCTGGCCAGGCTTTGCAGGGCAAGAATCTTATGGGTTCGCCCGCTCCAGTGCTGACGCAGGCTGGCAAGCATGCCCATGGATTCCACCACTTCGGCATTGCGCAAGCTTTTGTGGGTGAGCGCAGTGGCTGCCATCTGTTCACGGTTGGCCGCCTGCAGCGGCGCATGGGTGAGCTTTTCATTGGCGAAGGCCAGCGCCCCCAGCAACACGGCACTGACGATTCCCATCCAGCCGTACCAGGGATGGAACATGAACATGACCGCGAGGTAGATCGGAATCCACGGCACGTCGAAAAACGCGAACAGGCCGTTGCCCGTCAGGAACTGGCGTAAGCCGTTCAGGTCGCTCAAAGGCTGGGCCGTGGCATTCAGGCCACTGGTATTGAGCGCCTGCTTGAAACTGGCATCGAACAGACGCTGGCTCAGCAGCGTATCCAGACGCGTACTGATCCGTACCATGATCCGCGAACGGACCCACTCCAAGCCCCCCATGGTGATCATCAACAGCAACATGATCAGCGTCAGCATCAACAGCGTCGACACGCTGGCGCTGCCTACCGCGCGGTCATACACCTGCAGCATGTAGAACGACGGAACGAGCATCAGCAAGTTGACGAAAAAACTGAAAAAACCAACGGAAAGAAAACTGCCTTTGCAGACGGCAAGGGCGCCTTCCAGTTCGGTCCTGGCGCGGGCTGACATGGTTTATCACCTGAGGTCCGATGCTGGTCAAACCTGAAAAATCACATGGGCATAGGCGTGCGAACGCCTGGGATATCTTTCGGCGGGATCCCGCTAGGGCGCCCGCGCAATCGGATCTACCGCGTTGTATCGGCATGCTTGTGTGGTTCTTGAGGGAAAATTGGCGGGTAGGCCGTGCGGCGTGGGCGCCCGAGATCAATGTCCTCCCTGAGGCGGCCTGATAGCCGACCTGGTTCTTGATGGGACTGCGTTTGTCCTGTGGGAGATTCTATGGTTGAGGGGAAGCCCTCAAGCCGCTTTTGGTTGGTATTCGCTTTGTCCTTTCAGCAAAGCGAATACGATCCGAGCAAGCTTGCTCGCGATATCGGTAGCCCAGCCACATAGATGCCTGCCTGTACCCCGCTCTTGCTCTTGCTCTTGCTCTTGCTCTTGCTCTTGCTCTTGCTCTTGCTTTGGATCTTGCTCTTGCTTTGGATCTTGCTCTTGCTTTGGATCTTGATCTTGATCTTGATCTTGATCTGAGCGCCCCGTTAACCACGCTGGCCGAACGCAGGCATTGTGGAGTGGGCATCCCGGCATGGATGCCGGGATAGCCGCGCTGGGCCCATGGATGGCCCTTCGCGGCGGCCCACGGAGCAATGCCGGAGTGAGGGCATGCCGAGCCCTAGCGAGGCACCGAGTGGTGGGGCAAAGCGCTTTTGGTTACTTTTGGCGCTCTTCCAAAAGTGACCCGCCGTAAGGGCGGAACCCTAAGCCGCCGTGACCGAAATAACGGATATACACACAGTCTCCCCTAAACCCTCACGCCTCCCAACGACGAAACAACACGCTGGCATTAACCCCACCAAACCCAAACCCATTGGAAAGCGCATGGGTAATCGGCATCTCCCTGGCACAAAGACCAACCAGATCAAGCCCCGCAGCCCCCTCGTCAGGATGAACCAGGTTCAAGGTCGGCGGAACAATCTGGTCCCGAAGCGCCAACACCGTAAAAATAGCCTCGATACCACCCGCCGCCCCCAACAGATGCCCAGTGGCCGACTTGGTGGAGGTGATCGCCACATCGGAACCGCGCCCGAACACCGAGCGAATCGCCGCCAGCTCACCATTGTCGCCAACCTGGGTGGACGTCGCATGGGCATTGATATGCTGCACGTCTGTGGGGCTGACCCCGGCCTGGCGCAACGCCTGCTCCATCGCGCGCCGGGCGCCGTCGCCATCTTCCGGGCCGGCAGTCAGGTGGTAGGCATCGGCGCTGGTGCCGTAACCCACCAACTCCGCCAACGGCTTGGCGCCGCGGGCAAGGGCGTGTTCCAGCGACTCGATCACCAGCAGCCCTGCCCCCTCGGCCATGACAAAGCCGTCGCGATCTCGATCGAAAGGCCGCGAGGCCTCTTGCGGGCGCTCGGCAAAACCGGTGGATAGCGCGCGAGCGGCGGCAAAACACCCCAGGGTCACTCGATCTATCGCGGCTTCCGTCCCGCCGCATACAGCGACATCCGCCTCGCCGCCGCGGATGAGCCTGGCCGCATCGCCAATGGCCTGCACCCCCGCCGCACAGGCGGTGACCGGCGCACCGAGCGGGCCTTTGAAACCGTGACGGATGGACACGTGCCCGGCCGCCATGTTGGCGAGAAAGGCCGGCGCCGTGAACGGTGACAATCGGCGCGGACCTCGCTCATCAGTGGTGCGGACCGCACCGGCAATTGCGCCAAAGCCACCCACGCCCGAAGCAATGATCGTCGCCGTCCGCTCCTGGTCGTGGGCATCGGTCGGTTGCCAGCCCGCCTGTTGCAACGCTTCTTCGGCCGCCACCAGGGCGAACTCAATGAAGCGATCCATTTTCTTGCGATCCTTGGCGGGGATGATGCGCTCGGGGTCGTAGCCGGCGATGGGGTCTTCTTCCAACGACGGCACCTGGCCGCCCACGGCCACGCCCGTCCCCTCGGTGATATCGCCAGACAGGAGACGAATGCCGGAGCGCCCGGCCAGCAAGCGCGGCCAGACTTCTTCCACGCCACAACCCAGCGGGCCGACAATGCCCACGCCAGTGACGACGATGCGTTTTTGCCCTTGGGAAGTCATCATTTGAAACCTCTTCATTTGCTCAGTCGACGTTCATTGAATGGCTGGCTTACGCCAACGGTGCTGCCGGGGTGTGCGCTGGCGCGTCAGGACGGATCTTGAACCAGATGGCGTACATCGCCGGCAGGAACACCAACGTCATGATGGTGCCGACGAACGTGCCGCCGATCAGCGTGTAGGCCAACGTGCCCCAGAACACCGAGTGCGTTAGCGGGATAAAGGCCAGGATGGCCGCCAACGCTGTCAGCAGGACCGGACGCGCCCGTTGCACCGTGGCTTCGATGACCGCATGGAAGGGTTCCAGCCCCTCTTGTTTGTTGTGATGGATCTGCCCGATCAGGATCAGCGTGTTGCGCATCAGGATGCCCGAGAGCGCGATCAGGCCCACCAGGGCGTTGATCCCGAACGGCTGCTGGAAGATCAGCAACGTCGGCACCACCCCAATCAAGCCCAGGGGCGCGGTGAGGAACACCATGATCATGGCCGAGATCGACCGCACCTGCACGATGATGATCAGCAGGGTCAGGGCCACCATGATTGGCACCAGCGGCACGATCGCCTTGCCGGCCTTGCCCGACTCCTCGATGGCGCCTGCCTGCTCGATCCGATAGCCGCTCGGCAGGGTGTCGATGATCGGCTGCAGGGCCTTGATGATCGCGCTCGATACGTCCGGTGGCTGCAAGCCTTCGGCAATGTCGCCGCGCACGGTCATGGTCGGGGTGCGGTCACGACGACGAAGAATCGGATCCTCCATGCGCACATCGACCTCGCCCACCTGGGACAGCGGAATACGCTGACCCGCCGCACCCACCAGGGTAAAGCCCTCGATCCTCGCCGGGTCGAGGCGAATATCACCGGCCGCGCGACCGACCACCTGCACCGAGCGGATGTCCTCGCGAACCGCCGTGATCGGCACCCCTGCCAGCAGGAACTGCAATTGCTGCGCGACCGCATTGGACGTCAGGCCTACCGCCTGCAAGCGGTCCTGGTCCAGGGTGAAATGCAACGTCGGCGTCAGTGGCCCCCAATCGGTATTGACGGTCCGCATCAACGGGCTCGCCTGCATGACGCCCTGGACCTGCGCCGCGATCTCGCGCAACTTCGACGGATCCGGCCCCATCACCCGGTAGGCAACCGGATACGGTGAATACGGGCCGAACACCAGTTGCGTCACGCGGATGCGCGCCTCCGGGGCAAGCCCCTCGGCTACTGCCTCGCGAAGACGGAACTTGAGGGTCTCGCGCGCTTCCTGGCTGTCGGTCAACACGACGATCTTGGCGAACGACGGATCGGGCAGTTCCGGCGCCATCGCCAGGTAGAAACGTGGCGCACCCTGGCCGATGTAGGCCGTGACGATTTTCGCCTCGTCCTGTTTTTGCAACCAGGCCTCGACCTTGGCGGTGGTGGCGCTGGTCTGCTCGATGGAAGTGCCATAAGGCATTTGCACTTCGATCAGCACCTCCGGGCGATCGGAGGTCGGGAAGAACTGTTTCTTCACCAGGCCCATGCCGAGGATCGCCACGATAAATGTCGTGACCACTGTGCCGGCCACCCACCATTTGCGCGCGATGACCCGGGTCAGGACCTGGCGAAAACGATTGTAGTGGCGAGTGTTATAGATGGCTGCGTGGCCACCCTCGACCTGCTTGATGTCCGGCAACATCTTCACCCCCAGGTAAGGGGTGAACGCTACCGCCACCACCCAGGACGCGATCAGGGCGATACCGACGATCCAGAACATGTTGCTGGTGTACTCGCCGGCGGTCGATTGGGCGAAACCGTTGGGCATGAATCCGATCGCTGTCACCAACGTACCGGACAACATCGGCGCGGCCGTATGGCTCCAGGCATAGGCGGAGGCCTTGATTCGGTCATAGCCCTCCTCCATCTTCACCACCATCATTTCGATGGCGATGATGGCATCGTCCACCAACAACCCGAGCGCCAGGATCAGTGACCCCAGTGTGATGCGGTCAAAATTCTTGCCGGTGGCCGCCATGACCACGAACACCACGGCCAACGTCAATGGCACCGCCGCCGCGACCACCACCCCCACACGCCAACCCATGCTGAGAAAGCAGACGATCATCACCACCAGCAACGCGACGAAGAATTTGACCATGAACTCGCCGACGGCCGAGTCGATGTTCACCGATTGGTCGGTGACTTTGGTGAGGGTCATGCCCAAGGGCATGTCTTCGTTGATCCTGGTCGTCTCCGCATCCAGGGCCTTGCCCAGGTCCAGGCCGTTCCAGCCTTCACGCATCACGACGCCCAGCAACAGCGCGTCTTCACCGTTGTTGCGCACCAGGAACGTGGCTGGATCCTCGTAGCCACGCTCGACGGTCGCCACATCCGAGAGCTTGAGCGTGCGCCCTTGAATCGCCAGGGGCGTGTCGCGAATTTTCGCCAATTTATCGAACGCGCCGTCGACCCGAAGGAAGACCTGCGGTCCATTGGTTTCGATCGAGCCGGCGGGCGTGAGCGCGTTCTGACTGTTCAACGCCGCGAAGATATCCTGGGGCGAGACGCCCAGGGTGGCCAGCCGATCATGGGAGAAGGAAATAAAGATACGCTCGGCCCGCTCGCCGATGATGTTGACTTTTTTCACCCCCGCCACGTGCAGCAGGCGCTGGCGCAACGCTTCGGCATCACGCACCAGCAATCGCTGCGGCTCGCCCTTGGCTTTCAGGGCGAACAGCGCGAACGTCACATCGGAAAACTCGTCATTGACCATTGGCCCAATGACGCCGGCCGGCAACTTGAGCGCTTCGTCCTGGAGTTTTTTGCGCGCCTGATAGAACTCCTCCTGCACCTGCGAAGGTGGCGTGCGATCGACCAGCGACACCATGGTGAAGGCCAGGCCGGGACGGGTGTAGGTTTCCGTGCGGTCGTACCACTTCAATTCCTGCAAGCGTTTTTCAAGCGGCTCGGCGACCTGGTCCTGCATTTCCTGGGCGGTTGCGCCCGGCCATGCGGTGATGACGGTCAACTGCTTGACCGTAAACGGTGGGTCCTCGGCGCGCCCCAACTGGAAGAACGCCAAGGTCCCCGCGACGGCGATCAGGAAAATCAGAAACACGGTAATGGATCGCTCGCGAACGGCGAGTGCCGACAGGTTGAGGCTCATGGACGGCCCCCGGCAACCTTCACGTCACCCGGTTGCGCCAGCCGCACTTCTTCACCCTCGCGCAGCAGATGGGCGCCGAGCCCGACAATGCGCTCGCCCACGTTGAGATCACCGGAGACGCGCGCGGCGTCGTCGCTCAGACCCAGGACTTGCACAGGTCGCCAGATGACTTTCGCCGGTTCGCCGTCAATGCTCCATACGCCGGTACCGTTTCCCGAATCATAAATGGCCGCTATCGGCACTTGCAGCGCCTGCCGTTGCGCGGAACCTCCGGCGATGCGCAGCGTAACGGTCGCCCCCAGCGGTGCATTGGCCAACGCCCCCTCCAGCACATACCGGGCCTCGAAGGTGCGGGTCACGCGGTCGGCCGAATCCGACAGCAGCCTCAACTTTGCGGTGACGGCACCCGTGCTAGCGCCATAAAGCGTCGCCTGGGCGGTGGCGCCTGCGGCAGGTCGCAGGGTCTCAGGCAACTGCACAACCGCTTCACGCTGCCCGGCCCGCGCCAGTCGAACCACGGTTTGCCCGGGGCTGACGACTTGCCCGGGTTCGGCCAGCGTGTCCATCACGACACCGTCGGCATCGGCGAGCAGCACCGCATAACCCGATGCGTTCCGGGCGACGTCAGCCTGGGCCTGCGCGGCGCTGAGTTGGGCCTTGGCGGTGTCGGCGGCGGCTTTGATCTGGTCGTAACCCGATGCGGAAATAGCGCCTGCGGCGACCAGATCGCGATAGCGCGCCTCGTCATCGGCGGTCTGCTTGGCCCGGGCCCGGGCGGCAGCGACTGCTTCTTGCTGGGCTCGGGCTTGCAACCCCAGGTCGATGGGATCGAGGCGCATGAGCGGCTGACCGCGTTTTACCGCCTGCCCGGTATCGACCAAACGTTCGAGCACCTTTCCCGATACCCGGAAGCCCAGGTCACTTTGGACACGAGCGGCCACCACGCCAGTAAAAGAACGCGTGGCGTCGGACGAACCCTGAACTTGGGCGACCCGCACCAACGGGGCAAGTGTGCGCGGGTCTTGGGTGGTGGAGGAATCGCCACACGCCGTCAGGACGAGCGGCAACAAGCAAGCGACAAAGGTGACAGGTCGGAGCCGGCGCATAGGTTCCCTTTTTGGCAAATGAGGACAGAGAGACCGCATTCTCAATCTCGTGACCATTACTGTCAATGGTCACTGTTCGATTCTCACCCTAATCAATCTCCCCTGTAACCTTTATCCAGTCACATTACAAAGTTTGCCCCCTGAGTGCTCATTGACAGAAAGTGACCACAATATAATATGGTCACAAATCATCCACGACTCCAGGAATCCCAATGTCGCCCCTACGCCCCGCTGCTTGGTTGGTGAGCTTCAGCATGATGGCAGGCTGCACTGTCGGTCCGGATTATCAACGTCCAGACACTGCGCTCGCCCATCGCTACCTGGGCCAGGCCTCTGTCGAACAAAGGACCGCAGCGACGCCGGCCAGCCTGGCCACATGGTGGGAAGGTTTTGCCGATCCAGTGCTTAGCGACCTGATTGCCAAGGCGCTCGAGCAGAACCTGGACCTGGCGCAGACATCGGCCCGTGTCACCCAGGCGCGGGCCGGCCTGGGGGCTGCCAATGCGGCGTTATTGCCCTCTGGAAACATCAACGGCCAGGCTGCGCGCGCGTATCAATCCGTGGAAACGCCACTGGGCCAAGTGCTGGACTCGACACCTGGCTACGATCGCTACGGCAGCGCCTACGAACTCAACCTGGGCGCCAGTTGGGAAATGGACCTCTTTGGCGGCCTGCGCCGCGGACGCGAAGCGGCGCTGGCCGAGTACCAGGCCAGCGAGGCAGGTGTCGCGGCCACACGCCTGGCCGTCGCCGCACAGACTGCCGACCTCTACATCACTGCCCGGGGATTGCAGGCGCGGCTGGACATTGCCAACCGACAAGTCAAGACACAGCAGGACCTGTTGGAGAAAGTCCAACTGCTCTACAGCAAGGGCCTTGCGGCCAGCTATCAGGTTCATCAGGTCGAGGGCACCCTCTCGCAGGTCCAGGCGACGAGGCCCGTGCTGCAGACAGGACTGGACGCGGCCATGAACGCCCTGGATGTCATGCTCGGCACGCCGCCCGGCACCTATCGCGAGCAGTTGGCAAATGGACGGAGCATCCCTTTGGCGCCACAGATAACGACCATGGGGGCCCCTGCCGATCTATTGCGCCGCCGGCCAGACCTGATCGTGGCCGAGCGTCGTTTGGCTGCCTCCAATGCGCGTATCGGCGAGGCCATCGCCGAGTACTACCCGAAATTTTCCCTTAGTGCGTTGCTGGGCAGTGCCACGGCAGTTTCCGCCGGCAACCTTTTCACCGGTGATGCCAGCCAGGCGGCGGGCGCGCTGGGGCTGCGCTGGAGACTCTTCGACTTTGGCCGCATCAATGCGCAAATCGACCAGGCCAAGGGGCAGGAAGCCGAAGCGCTGGCGGCTTATCGCCAATCCGCACTGCGCGCCACCGAGGACGTCGAGAACGCCTTCTCCGCGCTGGTGAATCGAGAATCCCAGGCGAACACCCTCACCCAGGGCGAAACCTCGCTGACACAGGCCCGCCAATCTTCGTTCATTGCTTATCAAAAAGGCACCGCCAGCCTGATCGACGTCCTCAATGCCGACGCGACGCTGCTGCAGGTCTCCGACGCACGGGCGCAAGCACGTACAGAATCGGCACGGGCCGCGGTGGCGGCATTCAGGGCGCTGGGTGGTGGCTGGCAGCCTGCTGAAGGCCAGCCGGTGGCGGTTCGCTGACTGAATCCACCCTCATGACCAACTATTTAATTGGTCACAAAATGGCGGATCCACTCAAGAGAAAGGCGCAGCCGTAACAGCCGGTACTGATGCGCGGTTACCGTCAGCCAACGCTCACGGCATGAGGCTACGCAAGATGAGATTGCAGGTAAGCGTGGGGGCGTCGTCGACGTAATCGAGGTTGTGTTGCAACAGCAAAGGATTGACGAACGGCCGCAGCGCCAGATGGATCGCGTCGACGGTCTCATCCAATGGCGTCTTGCGCTCGAACTCTCCAAGCTCCCGCCCCTCACGCACGATCTGCAGCACGAAGTTCTTGATCCGTGCGTTATAGACTTGCGAACTGGGCCAGCGCTCCGACGCGGAAAACGCCGCAATGTCATAGAGCTTGCGATCATTGAAAAACAGGTTCACACCCGTAGTGATCAAGGCCTTGACCAAGCGGCGAAAACGCTCCGTCGCCGAAAGCCCCTCTTCACTGATGGCCTGCTCCACCGCCGCGACGATTTCGGCCAGGCACTGGCTACAGATGGCCTCGCCAATCGCCTGCTTGGAGTCGAAGAACTTGTAGATGTAGGCCTTGGAGAAACCGATGGCCTTGGCCAGGTCGGACACCGTGGTCTTGCCATAACCGTATTGACTGAAATGCTCATTGGCCGCCGCGACAATCTGGTGGCGAATGTCATGATCGACTGGGCCGCGGGTACTGGGCGAAGGTAGGGATGGCTGGTTCATGGGGGCAGCTTACGCATCCTGAAGATCGTTGACAACTTGTGACCATCCTTGGATATCGTCACAAAGCGCCAGATTAAAGGCTTTTGTCGATGCAATGATCTATACCTTCAGATACACGCAGTCAGGCCAACGCAACAGACTGGCGTGTCCTGATAAAACGACTGTGGCGAACCCACTCGGGGTGCGCCGCATCACATAAAACGGCCTGCAGCACGCTGTTTCCGGCGCCGCCCCGTAGAATGGCGCCCACTTTCCAACGCCTGAAGTATCGACCATGAGCCTGAGCAAACGCGTTTTGAATGTTCCCACCAAGGCGCTATCCAGGCTTTGTCTATTGATACCGTTGCTGGTCGTGCACAACGCTGGCGCTGAAGCCTTGGAAATTGAACTGCACATTCTCGAGGCTCCGCCGCTGACGTTCGTCAACGATCCCAGGGGTTACGGCATCGTGGGCGATGTCGCCGTGGCAGCCATGACCAAGGCTGGCTACACGGTAAAGGTCCATGTGCTTCCCTGGGCCCGGGCACAAAAGCACGTCAGTGAAGAACATGACCACCTGATCGCACCTCTTTCGCGCATCCCCACCCGTGAGGATCGTTTCACCTGGATCGCCTCGATCATGCCCATGGAGCGAGCTTTTTTCAGCCTTGAACGACGGGTGAGCAGCTTCGCCCAGGCCAAGGAAACCTACCGCAAGATCGGCGTCGGCCTGGGCAGTGCACAGGAAGATATCCTGCGCACCGAAGGCTTCAGCGATGAACAGATCTACCCGCTGGCCATTGGCGACAATCCCGCCCAGATGCTGTTGATGGGGCGTATCGATGCTTGGTTCAACGGCGTGCCGGAGAGTCGATACATCTGGCCGAAGGTGTCCAAGCGCAAACTGCTCATGAGCAAGGTCGGCAGCAGCGCCGACCTTTACCTGGCCTGTTCGAAGCAATGCTCGCCAGAAATGGTCGAGCATTTGCGCGAAGCGGTTGAAGCGCTTCGCGCGGATGGGACCGTCAAGCGTGTCCATGACCTGTATCTGCCGCATTAGGCTTGAGTCAAGCTCACCCGGCGGCCATCAATAAGTTTGATCACAAAAAAGCAAAGCCCGCTCGTGGGCAACCCACTCACTCAAGACTTGCCAAAGCCAATGTGGGAGCGAGCCTGCTGGCGAAAGCGGTGGGTCGGTTGGCGGTGATGTTGGCTGGGCAGCCGTCATCGCGAGCAAGCTCGGCTCCCACAGGGGTTCTCGGGTGTTTCCAGACCTGATGCCGAGCACTCAACCCCGTGGCGAGGGAGCTTGCTCCCGCTGGGGCGCGAAGCGGCCCCAATAAGCTGCATGCGATCTGCCTG